>DATEPR010000191.1:0-30461 GCA_035273045.1 Pseudonocardiaceae bacterium
CGTAGGCGCGGGCGGCGTTGGGCACGGTGACCTCGATGCCGTCCGGCACCCAGTCAGGTAGCTGCTCCACGCCGTGCTGTCCTCGTCTGTTCGGGTGATGATCCCGTACAGGCTACTGCCCATCGGGCCGTTCACGTGCCGCTGCCCGTAACAACGCGGTACCGTGATCTTCGCTACGGCCGGACTTGACGAAGTGCCCGACGGTCATACCTTGCGGGCCACGACGCCGACCACGCCGCGCACCGCGTTGTCCGCCGCGTCGGGCTCCTCGGGGCGCCACGAGTTCACGTCCACCACGCCCGGCGGCACGATCTCCATGCCGGCCAGCATCGCCAGCAACTGCTCCGGGGTGCGCGAGTTCATCGCGGTGCGAGTGCGTTGGTAGAGCTTGAACACCTCGTCCGCCTCCTCGACCCGGTCCTCGACCAGGGCATGGGTCAGGCTGACGTAGCTGCCCCGCACGATGGCCTCCCGGATGGTGGCGAGGATGCCTGGCGGGTCGGCCGAGTCGGGCACGAAGTGCAGCACCGCGTTGAGCAGCACCGCCACCGGCTGGGAGAAGTCCAGCAGCCGGACCACGTCGGGGTGGTAGAGGATCTCCTCGGGCCGCTGCACGTCGGCCTGGATGATGCCGGCGTTCGGGTTGCCGCTGAGGATGACCCGGCTGTGTGCGACCGCGACCGGGTCGATGTCGACGTACATCACCTTGGCGTCCGGCCGGACACCCTGCGCCACCTCGTGCACGTTGCCCAGTGTCGGAATGCCCGAGCCGATGTCCAGGAACTGCGTGATGCCGGCCTCGGTCACCAGCCAGCGCACCGACCGGCCGACGAACGCCCGGTTCGCCCGTCCGATGGCCATCGAACCCGGCGCGATGGCCTCCATCTTGTCCACGAACTCCCGGTCCACGGCGAAGTTGTGGTAGCCGCCCAGCAGGTAGTCGTAGATGCGGGCGGCGTTGGGCACGGTGACCTCGATGCCCTCCGGTACCCAGTCGGGAAGCTCGGTCACGCCGGATTCCTCTGCTCGACGGTGGCGGCGCGCCTGTCCACTCCGCTGCGCCGCCGTAAGGCTACTGCGCCGCGGCCTCCTCATGCCGCCACGACACCAGACGGTGGTCGGCGAACAGCAGCAACTGGTTCACCAAATACCCGATGATCCCCAACACGACGAAACACGCCCACAGGAACGGATAGTCGAACGACGTGTTCTCGGCGACGTTGAGCTGGTAGCCGAGGCCGTCGATGGCGCCGCCGATCAGCTCGCTGATCACCATGAGCACCAGCGCCAGGCTCAGGCTGACCCGCAGGCCGGTGACGATCTTCGGGGCGGCCGCGGGCAGCACCACGGTGAGCGCGTGCCGGACCCGGCTGGTGCGGTAGGCGTGCGAGGTGTCGATCAGCACCGGCTCGATCGACCGCACACCCTCGATGGTCTGAATCAGGATCGGCCACGCGCAGCCCAGCGCGATCGTGGTGATCTCCAGGCCGGTGCCGAAGTGCACCCAGATCACCAGCACCGGCATGAGCAGCACCGGCGGGATCGCGCGGATGAACGCGCCCACCGGTTCGACCACGTCGGCCGCCCTGGGCAGCAGCCCCAGGAGCACGCCCAGCCCCACGCCGCCCACCGCGGCGATGCCCCAGCCGATGCCGATCTTGGCCAGCGAGATCGGGATGTTCTGGCCGAGCGTGGCCAGGTTCTGCCAGGCCGACCCGGCGATCGTGGTCGGCGTCGGCGCGAACTGGTTGTGCCCGGCCGCCGCGGCCAGTTGCCAGATCACCACGATCAGCACCAGCGTGCCCCAGCGCTGGGCGAACCGGATCACCCAGCGCCGCGCGCCCGCCTGGCCGGACTCGGGAGCGCCGGACGCGGTGGGGTGCAGCCACGGCAGCCGCTGCGCCATCACCAGCGCCAGGTTCGCGGCATAGCCGATGATCCCGATGATCACCGTGCCGGCCAGCACGGTCCTGGTGTCACCGACGGCCTGCCCCGCGTTCCACAGGTAGGCGCCGACACCGCCGGCGATGCCGGTGATCATCCCGGTGGACACGATGATGATGAGTTCCAGCGCCACCGACACGCGGAACCCGATCACCGCCGCCCGCGCCACCGCGGGCAGCCGCACCCGCGCGCCCACGGCGAACCTGCTCAGGCCGAACACCCGCGCGGTGTCCAGCAGCATCGGATCGGTCTCCCGCATCGCGCCGACGACGCCGAACAGCACCGGCCACACGCCGGCGAACACGGCCAGCGTGATCGTGGTGACCACGCCGGCGCCGAGCAGCACCGTGCACACCGGGATCAGCGCGATCGGCGGGATCGGCCGGACGAACTCGATCACCGCGCTGGTCGCCGTGCGCACCCCGGGCAGGCTGCCCAGCAGGATGCCCAGTGGCACGGCGATGACGACGGTGATCACCAGCGACAGCAGCCACGTCAGCAGCGTGGCGATCAGCGCCCGCACGAAGTCCGGCTGCCCGACCTGCGCCAGCGCCTGGTAGTCGGACTGGCCGAGCAGCGAGACCATCCTGGTCGCCACGTCGGTGGGCGGCGGCAGCAGGAACGTGTCGACGAGACCGGCCTGGCTGACGATCTCCCACACCAGGAAGAGGCCAACCAGGCCGGCGACGCCGCGGACGAGGCGGCTGTTCATCTGATCCGGTGCCTAGCCGTTCAGGCCGGAGAACGGCGCCAGGATCTGCCGGACGTCGAAGTGCTGGTTGATGTAACCGGCCTTCTGCATCAGGTCGGCGACCCGCTGGATCCGGGCCGGGTCCAGGTCGGGCGGGAAGCCGGGCAGCGCCATGACGTCCAGCACCTGCTGGGACAGTGACGGCAGGTGCCGGTGGACCGCCTGCTCGACGGTGTTCCGGTTGTTCGTCGCGGCCGCGGCCCTGGCCATCGCCTTCTGGAACGCGGCGAGGGTCTTCGGGTCGCTCTGCACGAACTTGTCGGTGGAGAAGTAGCCGGCGTTCGGGATGTTGGCCTCGGCGCTGCCCTGCGGGAACAGGTCGACCACCGGACGGGCACCCAGCGCCTGCGCGGCCTCCGTGGTGTACGGCTCACTGGTCACCGTGGCGTCCACGCTGTGGCTCTTCAGCGCCGTCTCGCTCTGCGCGTACGGGACGGTGATGAAGTGCACGCTGTTCGGGTCGACGTTCACCGCGGCCAGGCTCTGCTTCAGCGTCGCGGTGATGCCGTCCTTGAGGGAGCTGACGCCGATCTTCTTGTTCTTGATGTCGGCCAGCTTGGTGATGCCGGAGCCGGGCAGGGCCGAGATCACGAAGGTGTTCGGGGCGCTGCTCGGGCCGTCGAACACCAGCTTCAGCGGCTGGCCCTTGATCTTGGCCGTGATGCCGCTGACGTCGTTGGCCAGCGTGATGTCCAGCGCGCCGCCCTCCAACTGGCTGAGCGCCTGGCCACCGTTGGAGGTGGTGACGATCTGGACGTTCAGGCCGGCCTGGTTGAAGAAGCCCTTGTCCTCGGCGATGTACAGCACCGCGGAGGACGAACCGGCGATCGCGCCGACCTTGAGCGTGGGCTTCTCCAGGCCCACGTTCGGCGCCACTGTGGAGGGAGAGGGATTGCTGCCGGAAAGGGCGCTGCAGGACGCCGTCAGCACCAGCGCGCACATCGCGGTTGCACCGAGGGCGACTCGACCTGTTAACCGGCCGGAGCGGGCCTCGCGGACACGCCACACCATAGCTAGTTGTTTCCTTTGCCGTGAAGGACACGCGATACGGGATCACGTTGGACGGGGCATTCGGGGACTTGCGAAAACGCGGGCGGGGTGGGACTCATTTCCGGGAATGCCGTCGCGCGCCCGGACGCCGGCATTCCGGCCGCACAGCGGACCCGGGTGGGCACCCGGGTGTCGACGGGACGGCGTGTGCCCACGGGGCCGGGCACGGCACGCCGGCGGAACGGGATCGGACGGTTCACGGAACGCGATGCACCTTTACTGCGAGTGATGTCGGGGTCAGTCTGGTAACCCGTCGCAGCTCACGGGCTCGGGACGATACGCTGCGCGAGCCGCCCGGGTCACGGGCGGACATGCTAGTTGGTGCCGTGTCACGTCGATGTGGGCACACGGCGTCGGGACCACTCGCGAGGGGTGAAGTGTCGACACTTGGCCGGGTTCGGCGGCCGTGGCGACGCCCGTCGGCACTCGCCCCGGTGGGGCAATTAATGCCTGGCCGGAAAATCCGTGGTGCCGACTCGCGATCACGCGCGACAGAATGTCACGGGTGTCGACACTGTGTCAAACCCCTGGCCAGGCGTTTTCCGGCGTGAGGCACGTCGACAGGCACCCGAATAGTCGGCCCACCGGCATATCCTCGCCGGTGCCGTATCCACAGTTGACCGGACAGCGGAGGCGCAGTCGATGACCAGCACGGACGTACTGATTGACGGGTTCGGCCGGGTTCGCGGGTCGGTCCACGCGGCGGTGGACGGGTTGACCCCGGACGAGCTCACCTACCGGGTGGACGCCGAGGCCAACTCGATCGCCTGGCTGGTCTGGCACCTGACCCGGGTGCAGGACGACCATGTCGCCGACGTCGCCGGGCTGGAACAGGTGTGGACGGCGAAGGGCTGGGTGGACCGGTTCGGCCTGCCGTTCGACCGGCTCGACACCGGCTACGGCCACAACTCCGACGACGTGGCCGCGGTGCGCGTCGAGTCCGGGGAACTGCTCACCGCCTACCACGACGCCGTGCACCAGCAGACCGTCGACTACGTCAGCGGCCTGACCGACGCCGACCTGCCGCGGATCGTCGACGAGGGCTGGGACCCGCCGGTCACGCTCGGGGTGCGGCTGGTCAGCGTCATCGACGACGACCTGGAGCACGTCGGCCAGGCGGCTTTCGTCCGCGGAATCGTGTTGCGCCGCCGGTAGGCTGGAACGATCTGACCAGCCGATATCCGAGGACATCCCGCCGTGCTCACCATGCAGGACGCGCTGCTCGCGCTGACCGCCTACTGGACCGAACGGGGCTGCCTGGTCGTGCAGCCGGTCAACACGGAGGTCGGCGCCGGTACCCAGAACCCGGCCACCGCGCTGCGCGTGCTGGGTCCGGAGCCGTGGCACGTGTCCTACGTCGAGCCCAGCGTCCGCCCGGACGACGCCCGCTACGGCGAGAACCCCAACCGGTTGCAGACCCACACCCAGTTCCAGGTGATCCTCAAGCCGGACCCCGGTGACCCGCAGGAGCTGTACCTGGGCAGCCTGTCCGCGCTGGGCATCGACGTGCGCGCGCACGACGTCCGGTTCGTCGAGGACAACTGGGCGTGGCCGGCGTTCGGCGCGTGGGGCCTGGGCTGGGAGGTGTGGCTGGACGGGCTGGAGATCACCCAGTTCACTTACTTCCAGCAGGTCGGCGGCCAGACGCTGGACCCGGTGTCGGTGGAGATCACCTACGGCGTCGAGCGGATCATGATGGCACTGCAGGGTGTCGACCACTTCGCCAAGATCGCCTACGCGCCCGGCATCTCCTACGGCGAGGCGTTCGGCCAGGCCGAGTACGAGCTGAGCCGGTACTACCTGGACGACGCCGACGTGGACACCAACCGGCGGCTGTTCGACGACTACGCCGCCGAGGCCGACCGCATGATCGCCGCACGGCTGCCGGTGCCGGCGCACTACTTCGTCCTCAAGTGTTCCCACACGTTCAACGTGCTGGACGCCCGCGGCGCGGTGTCCACAACGGAGCGGGCCAGGGCGTTCGGCCGGATGCGCCGGCAGGCCCGCGAGGTGACCCGGCTGTGGCAGGAGCGGCGCGCCGAACTCGGCCACCCGCTCGGCGTGCACCGGCCGCCGGCACCGGCCCAACTGCCCGCCGCGCCGCCCGAGGTCACCGAACCGGCCACGTTGCTGTTCGAGATCGGCACCGAGGAACTGCCGGCCGCCGAGGTCACCGCCGCCGCGGCCAGGGTGCGCGACGCCGTGACCGCGAAGCTCGCCGCCACCCGCCTCGGCCACGGCACGGTCACCGCCCACGCCACGCCCCGCCGCATCGTCACCGTCGTCGACGCCGTGCGACCCAGGGAACCGGACGCCGAACGGACCGTCCGCGGCCCCCGGATCGCCGCCGCCTACGACACCGACGGCAACCCGACCCGCGCCGCCACCGGTTTCGCCCGCGGCCAGGGCGTCGACGTCGCCGACCTGCGCCGGGTCGGCGACAACGTCGTCGCGGTCCGCACCGACGCCGGACGCGGTGCCGTCGAGGTGCTGTCCGGCGTGCTCGGCGAGGTGGTCGCGGAACTGCGCTCGGACCGGAACATGCGGTGGAACGACCCAGCGCTGTCGTTCGTCCGGCCGGTCCGGTGGCTGGTCGCGCTGCTCGGCGAGACCGAGGTGCCGATCGCGGTGTCCGCCCTGGCCGGCGGCCGGACCACCAGGGTGCACCGCACGGCCGGCCAGCCGACCGTCGAGGTGCCGTCGGCCGACGGCTACGCCGACTTCCTCGCCGCCCACGACATCGTCCTGGACGTGGCGACGCGGCGGGCCAGGATCGTGGCGGCGGCCGGCGAACTGGCCGCCGGCGTCGGTGGCGTGATCGACGTGACCGGCGAGGCCGCGCTGCTGGACGAGATCGCCAATCTCGTCGAGTCGCCGACGGCGATCCTCGGCTCGTTCGCCGAGCGGTACCTGGAGCTGCCGCCGGAGATCCTGGTCACGGTGATGCGCAAGCACCAGCGGTACCTGCCGGTGCGGGACCGGGAGGGTGCGCTGCTGCCGTACTTCGTGACGGCGGCGAACGGCTCGTGCGACGTCGACGTGGTGCGGGCCGGCAACGAGGCGGTGTTGCGGGCGCGCTACGAGGACGCGGCCTTCTTCTGGCGCGCAGACCTGCGCACCGACCTGGCGACCATGAAGGCCGGCCTGGCCCGGCTCGCGTTCGCCGAGGGCCTGGGCTCAATGGCCGACCGGGCCGACCGCATCGCGGACGCCGCCATGGCGCTGGCCGACGACCAGCCCTCAGCGGTTCGCGCGACCCTGGCCAGGGCGGCCGCGTTGGCCAAGTTCGATCTCGGCTCGCGGATGGTGGTCGAGCTGACGTCGTTGGCCGGGACGATGGCCAGGGAGTACGCGCTGCGGGCGGGTGAGTCGGCCGAGGTGGCGACGGCGCTGTACGAGATGGAACGGCCCAGGTCGGCGGGTGACGAGCTGCCGGCGACCGCGCCGGGCGCGTTGCTGTCCTTGGCCGACCGGTTCGACCTGCTGGCCGGGTTGTTCGCCACGGGCGCGACGCCGTCGGGCAGTTCGGACCCGTTCGGCCTGCGGCGGGCGGCGCTGAGTGCGGTGGCGGTGCTGCGGGCGGTGCCTGCCGTGCGGGGCGTGACGTTGACCAGCGGTCTCGCCGCCGCGGCCGATCGGTTGCGGGCGCAGGGCGTCGAGGTGTCGGAGTCGGCGCTGGCGGAGGCACGGGAGTTCGCGGTGCGGCGGTACGAACAGCAGTTGCTGGACGCCGGTCACGACCACAGCATGGTGGCCGCCGTGCTGCCGCTCGCCGACTCGCCCGCGTCCGCGGACGAGGCACTGGCCGAAGTGGAGCGGCGCTCCGGCGAGGCGGGATTCGCTGAGGTGGTGGCGGCGCTGCAACGGGTCCGCCGGATCGTGCCGGCCGACTCGGTGGCCGAGTACGACGCGGCTGTGCTGACGTCACCGGCTGAGGTGGGGTTGCTCGGCGCGGTGGAGAAGGTCCGCCCGGAGTGGGAGGGACGGCCGGCGCTGTCGTCGTTCGTGGACACGGCGGCGACGCTGGTGGGACCGATCAACGCCTTCTTCGACGGGGTCCTCGTGATGGCAGAGGAACCGGCGGTCCGGGCCGCCCGCTTGGGCCTGCTGGCCACCATCCGGGACGCGGCCGACCAGGTCCTGAACTGGCAGCCGCTGGGCACATGAGCGGCAGCGGGAAGGCGTTCGGCGGCGGGGAGGCGTTCGGCGGCGGGGAGGCGTTTGGCGGCGGGAAGGCGTTTGGCGGCGCGGTGTCGCGCGGCTCCGGTTCGCTGGTCACCATCCGGCACGTGGCCGACCGGGGCGCGTGAGCGGGCGCGGGTATGCAGGTTGGCGGTGCGCGGCTGCGGTTGCTGACCAGGCTCTGGGATGTGGCTGACCGGGCGCTGGTATGCGGTTTGGCGGTGTGCGGCTGTGGGTTGCTGGCCAGCGTCCGGGATGTGGCCAACCAGTGGGCGTGGGTGCGCGAGCGGCGGCGGGTAAGCCGTCTGGCGGGCGGTGTCGGGCGGCTGCGGTTGCTGGCCAGCGTCCGGGACGTGGGCCGACCGGGTGGTGGGTGGAGCGTTTGGCGGTGGGGGCGCGGCTTGTCACCGTCCGGATGTGGCCGGTTGGCGGGGGCTTGGTGCGTTGGCGGGTGCGGGTAAACCGTTCGGCGATGTGGTGTCGTACGGCTACATTCCGGTTGTGCGGTCGCTCACTGAATTCCTCGTCATCGCGCTCGTTGTGACGCTCACGCCTGGCCCGGCCACCGCTAACGTGCTGCGGGTCGCGGCTCGGGACGGGCGGCGTGCGGCACTGTCGGTGATCGTGGGCAACAGTGGTGGCGTGTTGATGTGGGGTGTGCTGTCGGCGGTGGGCGTCTCCTCGTTGATTCTGGCGTCGCGGATCGCCTACGACACGCTGCGCATTGGCGGGGCCGTCGTGTTGATCGCGATGGGGATACGGGTGTTGTGGCAGCGGCGGCACGGCGTTGCGCCTGCGGGGCCTGGTGTTACGCCCGCGGAGTCTGCTGGTGCGGGTGTGGAATCTGCTGTGCCGCCCGTGGGATCTGCTGACGCGGTCGGTGCGGCGCAGGGCGGTGTCATGCCTGGTCGGTTGGTGCGGCGGGGGACTGGTGGGTGGCGGTCCGGTCTGGTTACCAGCGTGTCCAATCCCAAGTTGGCCGTGTTCTTCGTGGCGTTGTTTCCGCAGTTCGTCACACCGGGCAGCCCGGTCCTGCCCTACGCACTGGCCATGGCCACCGTGATCGTCCTCCTCGACGTGCTCTGGTTCTCCACGTTGGCGGTCGCCGTCGACCGCGCCACCACGATCTTCCGCCCGAAGGTGCGGCTGATCATGGAGCGATTCACCGGTCTCGTCATGGTCGGCCTCGGCGTCCGGCTCGCCACCGAGGCCCGCTGACCGTCCCGTGTGGACTCAGCGCACGCCGGCCGGGCGGAACTGGATGCTGATGCGCGGCCCCACTTTCCTCGCTGTCTTGGGAACGGCGTGCTCCCAGGTGCGCTGACACGAACCACCCATGACGATCAGGTCGCCGTGGCCCAGCGCGTACCGCTGCGTCGGGCCGGTCACCGGGCCGCCGGGCCTTGGTCGCAGCATCAGCGTCCGGGGCGTGCCGACCGACACGATCGCCACCATCGTGTCCTCCGTGCTGCCCCGGCCGATCCGGTCGCCATGCCACGCCACGCTGTCCCGGCCGTCCCGGTACAGGCACAGGCCAACCGTCCGGAACGGCTCACCCAACTCGGCCGCGTAGTGCCCGCTCAGCGCCGCCCGCGCCTCGGCCAGCACCGCGTGCGGTAACCGGTCAGCCTCGTCGTAGAACGACAGCAGCCTGGGCACGTCCACCACCCGGTCGTACATCCGCCGCCGTTCCGCCTGCCACGGCACGTCCCCGGACAGCGCCTGGAACAGCGCGTCCGCACCACGCAGCCACCCCGGTAACACGTCGACCCACGCGCCCGCACCCAGCGGGGTGCGGACGGCGGCGTCGAGCGAGCCGACGGCGATCGTGTCGAAGCCGTCGAGCAGGGAGCCCTGGAGTGCGGTTGCCATGGGGACAGAGTAGCGCGGAGTCGAACATATGTTCTACTGATGTCGCCTGACCGGGTGGTGACAGACTGGCCACGTGGTACGCAGGGCGGACGCGCGCCGCAACCACACGCTGCTGGTGCTGGCCGCCCGGGAGGTCTTCGCCGAGCAGGGTTCCGGCGCGCCGCTGGAGGCCGTGGCCCGCCGGGCCGGGGTCGGCAACGCCACCATGTACCGGCATTTCGCCACCCGGCACGACCTGGTCATCGCCGTCTACGCCGACGAGACCGCCGCCCTGTGCGCCACCAGGCTGGCCGCCGATCCGCACGACGCCCTGTTCGCCTGGCTGCGCCGCCTGGTCGCCTACCTGGCCACCAAACGCGACATCGCCCTGGCACTGACCGATCCGGACCGTCCGGACTCGACGCTGTTCGACCGCTGGCACCGCACCGTGCTCGGCACCCTCACCGGCCTGCTGGACGCCGCCAGGAACACGGTCCGGCCCGATCTCACCGCGACCGACCTGCTGCTGCTCGCCGCCGGCATCGCGGTCACCGACGCGCGGCGCCACGACCGCCTGCTGGACCTGGTCCGGAACGGCGCGCGGCTCCCGCCTCGCTGACGCCGGGCGGCCCGGTCACGCCGACTGCCGCACCACCAGTTCGGTCGGCAGGGTCGTCGTCGGCTCGATCCGCTCACCGGCGGCCAGGCGCAGCACCTGCCGGGCCATCTGCCGGCCGATCTGGATGATCGGCTGACGCACCGTGGTCAGCGGGGGATCGGCGTGCCTGGCGATGACGGTGTCGTCGAAGCCGACCACGGCGACGTCGTCGGGCACCCGCCGGCCGGCGTCCCGCAACGCCTTGAGCGCACCCTGGGCCATCAGGTCGGACGCGGCGAACACGGCGTCGAGGCCGGGATCGTCGGCAAGCAGTTGACGCATGGCCGCCACGCCGGAGTCGAGGGTGAAGTCGCCGACCGCCACGATGGACCGGCGGGACGAGTCGTGCAGGGCCGACCGGTAGCCGGCGAGCCGGTCGATGCCGGCGATCATGTCCTGCGGTCCGGCGATCGTGGCGATGCGGGTGCGTCCGGTGTCCAGCAGGTGGCGGACCGCGGCCGCCGCGCCGCCCTTGTTGTCCACGCCGACATAGGGCAGCGGCGTGGACCCGAGCGGACGTTCGTTGCACACCACCGGAATCCCGGTCCTGGCCAGCGCGGCGGGCAGCGGGTCGGCACCGTGCAGGGACGCGAGCAGCACGCCGTCCACGTGCCGCGCCGCGACCGACCGCTCGATCCTGGCGTGACTGGCCGCCGACCCGGCGAGCATCAGCACCAACTGCTTGTCCGCCTGCTCCAGCACCTGGCTGACGCCGTTGACCACGCCGGGGAAGAACTGGTCGTCGGAGAAGACCCGGTCGGTCGACTCGGGCAGGACCAGCGCGATCAGGTCGGTGCGCTGGGTGACCAGGGTTCGCGCCGCGTGATTCGGCACGTAGCCCAGTTCGTCGATGGCCCGGCGCACCGCCGCCTGGCTGGACTCGGTCACGGCGAGTCCGTTGACCACCCGGGACACGGTCGCCCTGGACACTCCCGCCCGCGCCGCGACGCTCTCCAGCGTCGGCCGGCCCGCCGCCCGACCCACCTGACCTCCGAGCCGCGCCCCTCACCGTGAGAGCGCTCTTAACACCACATTAAGCGGTTCTGGGCAATTTTGCCGGATGCTTGACGATATGTGTGAACGGCATCACTCTCAGTGTGAGAGCGCTCTCAGGAGGAGACAGGATGCCCACCAGAAGGAACTTCCTACGCTGGTCAGCCGCTGCCGCCGCGCTGGCCGCGATCCCGGTCACCGACCTGGCCACCCGCGCGACCGCCACCGCGGCGACCACCCTGCCGCTGACCGTCGTCAACGACACCGGCCGCTTCGCGGACACGGCGATCTGGTTCTACATCGTCGGCGTCAACCCGGCCGGCCAGCAGGTCTACGTGCGGGCGGACGGCACGCCGGTGGTGGTGACGCCGTCGCTGAACGGCCCGGACGGCTTCGCCGACCTGTCCATCCCACTGGGCACCACGGTGAACCTGCCGCAGATGTCCGGGCGGATCTACTTCTCCATCAACGACAAGCTGAAGTTCAAGGTGGTCGGCGCCAACGCGCTGCAGTACCCGGCCGGCTGGGTGAGCACGGACCCCAGCTTCAACGTCCTGCACGACTGGGTCGAGTTCACGCTCAACCCGTCCGGCATGTTCTGCAACACCACGATGGTGGACATGTTCGGCGTCCCGCTGGCCATCCACCTGGCCGGCGCCAGCCAGCAGACCACGGGCACCCTCGTGGCCGGTGGCCGCACGGCGATCATGAACGGCATCGCCGCGCAGCCCGGTTTCGGAC
Organism: Pseudonocardiaceae bacterium; assembly: GCA_035273045.1. Classification (GTDB taxonomy): domain Bacteria; phylum Actinomycetota; class Actinomycetes; order Mycobacteriales; family Pseudonocardiaceae; genus DATEPR01. The sequence continues at coordinate 12,171 of DATEPR010000191.1, forward strand.
AACTGGTGCTGGCCAACGGATTGCGGGTGATCGCGCCCGGCCACGGCATCGACGCCGGCCTGTTCTCGCCGACCTACTACGACGCCTACGTCAACCAGGTGTGGAGCACGTACACGGCCACGAACCTGAACGTCACGGTCAACGGCACCACCCTGGCCGGCCGGGTGTCCGGCGGCAGCCTGGTGTTCGCCGGTGGTGGCGGCACCTTCGCCAAGCCCACCACGCAGGACATCTTCTACTGCGCCGGAGCCCTGGCCCCGCCCGCCGGCACGGCCGGACCGGTCGCCGCCGTGCTCGGCGCCGCGTTCAACCGGTCCACCCTGCTGTCCAGCGCGCAGCAGCCGGTGAACGACGCGGCCGCCTTCTACCAGAACGCGACCACGAACCACTACGCGCGGATCATCCACCAGAACACCGTGGACGGTAAGGCGTACGGGTTCCCGTTCGACGACGTCAGCGGGTTCGCCGCCTTCGTCTCGGACGGCGCGCCCACGTCGATCACGGTGACGTTGACCCCGTTCTGAGCTCGATCCAGCCGAGGACCGTGTCGGCGAACTCGTCCGGCCGGCCGGCGTGCACGTTGTGGCCGGCGGGGATCGTGCGGAACGTGGCGTCCGGAATGCGGTCGGCGGCGTCGGCGAGCAGGTCCTGCGGGATGTGGCTGTCCGGGCCGCCGCCGATGATCAACGCCGGCGCGGTGATGGTGGCCAGCGCGGCCCACAGCCGCGGGTCCCCGGCGTTCACGGCGCCCACGATCGCGGGGACCACGGCCCAGTCGAACCCGATCGGCTCGGCCGGCCGTTCGGGTAGCGGCCGGTCCCGGCGGTAGGGCGGCGGAACGTCCTCGACGACGATCCGCGACACCAGGTCCGGCCGGGCGAGCGCGACCCGGTAGGTGACGACGCCACCCATCGAGTGCCCGACGAGCGTGACGCCGGTCAGCTCCAGCGCGTCCAGGAAGGCGACGGCGTCCGCGCACAGGGCGTCGAACGAGTACACCCCGGGCCGGTCGCTGTCGCCGTGCCCGCGCTGGTCGACCGCGTACACCCGGTGGTGCCGGGCGAACCGCGCCAGCACCGGTGCCCAGTCCGCCCGCGAGTCGCCGAGCGCGTGCAGCAACACCATCGGCGGAGCGTCCGGCTCGCCCGTGACGTCGTACCCGAGCCGGACCCCGTTGACCACGATGCTCCTGGCGTCCCCCATGCCGGCATCGTACGGCGGTCGTCGGCGGTGGATGCGACACTGCCGGGCATGATCGGACCCGAAGCGAAGGCGGACCTGCACCGCTACCTGAAGACCGTGCGGGAAGCCGTGCTGTGGAAGCTGGACGGACTGTCCGAGTACGACGTCCGGCGGCCGCTGACGCCGACCGGTACCAACCTGCTGGGCCTGGTCAAACACCTCGCCACCATGGAGGCGGGGTACTTCGGCGAGGTCTTCGGCCGTCCGTTCGGCGAACCGCTGCCCTGGATCGCCGACGACGCCGAACCGAACGCCGACATGTGGGCGACCGCGGACGAGTCGCGCGAGCAGGTCGTCGGGCTGTACCGCCGGTCATGGGCGCACGCGGACGCGACGATCGAAGCGCTCGGGCTGGACGCGACCGGCCACGTCTCCTGGTGGGCGGAGGGCCGGCGCGAGGTGACGCTGCACCGGATCCTGGTGCACATGATCGCCGAGACCAACCGGCACGCCGGCCACGCCGACATCGTCCGGGAACTCGTCGACGGAGCCGCCGGGCTCCGCCCGGACGTGGCCAACATGGCGCCCGGCGACCAGGCTTGGTGGGAGAGCTACCGGAACCGGCTGGAGCGGGTGGCGCAGCAGGCCGGCCGCGGTTAGCTCGGTGCGGGCACGCCCACCGACGCCAGGTACTTCTCGGCCAGTTCCGGGTCCATGAACCACTTGGCGAAGTCGGACGGGTCGGCGAACCCGTTCACGAAGCGGCTGGCCACCTCGGGCACCGCGCTGGCGACGCCGAGGATGTTCATCACATGCGGCGGTGGCGGCATCAGCATCGCGTTGGTCCACGTCGTGGCGTACTGGGCGTCGGACCAGAACTCGTCGAACGTGCCGCGCATCCAGTCGTCGTCGAACGGCTGGTCGCCCCGGTCCAGGATGCGGCGCAGGTAGGCGGCCGCGCACTTGCTGGCGTTGTTGGAGCCCTGCCCGGTGATCGGGTCGTTGGCGACGACGACGTCGGCCATGCCGAGCACCTTGCCGCCGGACGGCAGCCGGCCGATCGGCTGGCGCACCACGGGCGTGTAGCCGCCGGACAGGACGCCGTGCGCGTCGGTCAGCTCGACCGAGCCGCACCGGTCGTACTCCCACGGCACGTACGTCCGCATCAGCTCCAGGAACCGGGTCAGGTGCTCGGCCGGGGCCGGCCGGTCCTGCCAGCAGTCCAGCGGGCCGCCCGGAATGCCCTCGAAGAACAGGATGTCGCACGGCCCGCTCAGCGTGTAGCCGGGAATCATGAACAGCTCGCCGATGCCGGGCACGGCGTTGAAGCGCACCGCGGTCAGGTTCGGGTGCTCCGGGCGCGGCGCCAGGCCGTGCACGTAGACGACGGACAGCGCGCGTTGCGGGCTGCTGTACGGCGAGCGCTCCGGGTCGCGGTCGAACAGCTGCACCAGTTCACCCTTGCCCGCCGCGACGATCACCAGGTCGTACAGCTTGGTGAGCGCGTCCAGGTCGGACGTGGTGACGCCGTGGTAGACGACCTGGCCGCCGCGGTCCTCCAGCAGCTCCAGCCAGCCGGCCATCTTGACCCGCTGGTCCACCGACTGCGCGTGCTCACGCAGTTCGGCGACCCAGTCCAGCGCCCGGCTGCCGTCCGGCCCGGCGATCGACAGGCCGATGCCGCCGACGTTCGGGCACTTCTCCTCCCACAGGTTCAGGTCGTAGTCCCGCTCGTGCTGGAGGGCCGGCCCGAACATGCACTGGGTGGACATCACCCAGCCGGCGCGGATCTCGTCCGGCGTGCGGGCCGACATGACCGTCACGTCGTAGTCGTGCCGCCGCAGGCTCAACGCCAGTTGCAGCCCCGACTGACCGGCACCGACGATCAGCACCTTGCGCATGCTTGCCTTGCCTTCCTTCAGACTCCGTAGGACAGCTGGAGATCCATGCAGTAGGACACCAGCTCCTGCAGGACCTTCACCACCGAACCCGTGTCGCGGGCGTCGCAGGTGGTCAGCGGGACGTCCGGGGACAGCGCCAGCGCGTCCCGCACCTCGTCCAGGTCGTGGCGCAGTTCGCCGTCGAACATGTTGACGGCCACGATGAACGGCACATCCGAGTCGTTCTCGAAGTAGTTGATCGCGGCGAACGACTCGGCGATCCGGCGCGTGTCCACCAGCACCACGGTGCCCAGCGCGCCACGCGACAGGTCGTCCCACAGGAACCAGAACCGCGCCTGGCCGGGCGTGCCGAACAGGTACAGCACCAGGTCGGAGTGCAGGGTGATGCGGCCGAAGTCCATCGCGACCGTGGTGGTGGTCTTGCCGCTGCCGGAAAGATGGGGGTCGACCGGGTCGACGTCCTCGCTGGCCTCCGTCATCCACGCCTCGGTGTTGATCGGGGCGACCTCGGACACCGAGCTGACGAACGTCGTCTTGCCGACCCCGAAACCACCGGCGACCACGATCTTCGCCGAGATCAGCAGCGAAGACGTGTCAGGCGGGAAGTTTCTTGAGTCCATCGAGGATCCTCCCCAAGATGTTCTGGTCGTAGGCGTACGAGTAACCAGTGGGGTGGATGAACACCATCTCCGCCGCCGCGAGGTCCGACAGGAGCACCCGGATCACGCCGAGCGGGATGGTCAGGTGCGCGGACAGTTCGGCGATGGACGTGGTCTCCCGCGCCCGCTCGTACAGTGCCTGCGACTCCGGCATCAGCGACGAGCTGAACTGCGGGTCGTAGTGGGGGACGGAGACCAGTGTCTCCACGAGCAGATGGTGGCGCGGTCTGGTCCGGCCGCCGGTGATCGCGTATGGCCGCACCCGCAAGCTGCGCATTGTGGTGTTCGCCACGCTGTTAACCACTGTGGTCGCTCCTCATGACGATCAGTCCACCGGGCGCCTGGCGGTGACCACGCGACGCAGGTCGGCGCGCAACTGCGGGGTCAGCGCGTGCCCTGCCTTGTCCACGAACTGGGTCATCTCGTAGCCCACCACCCTCATGTCGCAGCCGCTGGAGGTCAGCACGCCGAAGCCGGCACTCCTGCCGATGCCCATGAACAGGAAGTAACCACGGGAGAGCCGCACGATGATCTGTTCGCAGTTGCCCTTGTCGAACAGCCCGGCGGCGTTGCCGGCCAGGCTGAGCAGCCCGCTGGAGATGGCGGCGAGCTGCTCGGACTCGTCGGCGCCCAGCGAGTCCGACACCACCAGCGGGAAGCCGTCGGCCGACATCACCAGGGCGTGCGTCACGCCGTGCACGCGCTGCACGAAGCCGTTCAGCAGCCACGCGAAGTCCTGGGGGCTCGTGATGGCCGAGTCAGGTGTCATCGGCACCGCCCTGTCCACTCGCCCCGCGGTCCGGGTCGACCGGGTCGACGAGCTGTCCGGTGCGTGCCTCCTCCTCGCCCTCGGTGAACGCGGCGAAGTCGTCCAGGAACCGTGCCCGGTCCTCGGCCGACTCGGTCGCGTCCGGTGCCGGTGCGGATTCCGGCGCGGGGGGCACGCCACCCCGCAGGCTGCGCGACTGCCGGCGGGGCAGGCCGCTGCGGGTGGTGCCCGCGACGACCGGTCGTTCGGCCAGTTGGGTGGCGCTGTTGCTCCGGTTGATCCGGCGTGGCAGCCCGGAGATGGTCGCCGGCCTGCGGTCCGGCGGGGCGTCGTCGGCCGAGGTCTCCGGGATCGACCCGGCGCTGGGCGGCCTGGTGAACGTGCGGGCGGGAGCCTCGCGCACCAGGTCGGTCGGCAGCAGCACGGTGGCGGTGGTGCCGTGCGGGGCGCGGCGGCCCAGCGTGACGCGGACGGCGTGCTTGTGCGCCAGCCGGCGGACGACGGCCAGGCCCATGTGCTCGATCGCGCTGCTGTCCAGCAGCGGCGGTTCGGTGAGCCAGTCGTTGAGTTCCTGCTGCCGCTCGTCGGGCATGCCGATGCCGGCGTCCTCGACCCGCAGCAGCACCGAGCCGCGTTCGGTCAGATGCGCGCTGACCAGGACCGTCGTCGTCGGCGGGGACTGGGTGGTGGCGTTGTCCAGCAGTTCGGCGAGCAGCCGGCTGATGTCGTCGGCGGCGAAGCCGACCACCGCCAGCGGCGCGACCCGGCCCACCTCGACGCGCGGGTACTGCTCGATGGACGACAGCGCGGCGCGGATCACGTCCAGCAGGGACGACGTCTCATCGCTGCTTCCGCCGGCCTCCTGACCGGCGAGGACGCGCAGGTTCTCGGCGTTGCGGCGCAACCGGGTGGCCAGGTGGTCCAAACCGTACAGTCGCGCGAGCGCGTCCGGGTCCTCCTCCGCGGCTTCCAGCTGTTCCAGTTGTGCCAGCAGGGAATCCACCAGGTTCAGGTCGCGCAGCGCGATGGTGGCGCACACGCCGGCCAGCGCCTCCTGGTCACCGATGACGTCGATGACGGGGCGGTCGGTGAGTGCCGGGCGGGCAGGCGTCCTCACCAGAGCGTGCCTCGGTCTGGCGGGCGGCTGCGGGTTCAGCAGTTGGACCGCCGCCGCTCTCGCCTTCTCCTTCGCCTTGTCCAGCAAGTCGCGAGGGCTCTGGTTGCGGTACTGGTCGATCAGGGATCTCGCACGGCTCACCATGCAGGCCCACCAAGGACTTCGCTGCTCCGCACGACGGCAGACGGTACCGACTTACGCGCTAGCGTCAACCCCGAAGGCTTACCCTCGGCGGGTGACCATGCGCACGGTGTCACTGTTTGCCGAGATAGCTCCACCTATGGCCACGATCGAGTGACCCAAAGATTAGGTGATCGACTGGGCAACGAGAACCGACCGACCCACTGGGATGAGGCCGACGTGACCGACCCGGACCAGGACCGACCGGCGCTGCCGCTCGCCGGGGACGTCGCGGCCGACACCGGCGTCGTCGCGCGGCGCGTGCTCCAGTTCGCCGTGGACGTCGCGCTGGTCCAGGTGATCGCGATCACCGCGGCGGTTCTCGTCACACTGGCCTGCCGGCTGGCCTTCGGCGCCGGCCACCTGTTGCTTTTGGTGCTGGTCGGCAGCCTGGTGTGGTTGTGGCTCAGCCTGTTCGGCTGGCTGCTGGTCACCGTGCTGTGGCCGGTGCTGCGCGGCGGCCGCACGCCCGCGATGCGGTGGCTGGGGCTGCGCGTGGTGACGTCGTCCGGCCAGCCGCCGCGCCCGTCGGCGCACGTCCTGCGGTGCGCGCTGACCGTGGTGGACGGCTTCGCCTTCGGCCTCGTCGGACTGGTGATCATGACGAGTTCCCGCCGGCAGCAGCGGCTCGGTGACATGGTCGCCGGCACACTCGTCGTGCGCGACCGCGCCGGGTCATGATGGGGTGTGCGCGCGGGAGCCTGGTGGCGGGGAACCAGCCGCCGGCGGCAGCTGTTCTTCGCCGTCATCGGTGTGCTGGTGCTCGCGCTGGCCGGTGTGCTCGGGGTACGGCTGGCCGGCGGCGACCCGGAGCCGGCCGGGCTGCCCTCGCAGGCGACCCGGGGGCCGGTGCTGCTGGTCCCCGGCTACGGCGGCAACGCCGCCTCACTCGCCCCGCTCGCCGCGAAACTGCGCTCGGCCGGCCGCACCACCCAGATCGTCCGGCTTCCCGGTGACGGCACCGGCGACCTGCTGGTCCAGGTGAACACACTGGACGCCGCGGTGAACCGGGCACTGGCGGGCGGCGCGCCGTCGGTGGACGTCGTCGGCTACTCGGCCGGGGGAGTGGTGGCCCGGCTGTGGGTCGCCAGGGACGCCGGCCAGCACCGGGTCCGCAGGGTGGTGACGCTCGGCTCGCCGTTGCACGGCACCGGCATCGCCGCCGCGGGCACCGCGCTGCTGCCCGGCGCGTGCCCGCTGGCCTGCCAGCAACTGGTGCCGGACAGCCCGCTGCTGCGTGGCGTGGACGCGCAGCCGCTGCCCACCGGCCTGCCCTGGCTGTCGCTGTGGACGGCAGACGACCAGACCGTCGTGCCACCGGACTCGGCGCGGCTGCCCGGCGCGGTGAACGTGCCGTTGCAGGACATCTGCCCTTCGGTGCGGGTGTCGCACTCGCAGTTGCCCGGCGCGCCGCTGGTGGACGGGATCGTGCTCGCCGCCCTGAACGGCCCACGCCTGGCAGCGCCCACACCGGACCAGTGCGCCGCGCTGACCGCGAACGGCCGCTAGCTGGTGACGTCCTTGCTGGTCAGGTTCGCCCACGCGGCACCGAAGAACACCACGAGGTACACGCCCTGGACGATCAGTCCCTTGTCGATGTTGACCCAGAAGATCGGCGCGCGGAAGAAGTCGATCCAGGACAGCCAGTAGTTCGTCGGCAGGTACGGCTTGATCCGGTTGGCCGCGTCCAGCGTGGTCAGCACCTCGCTGGTGATCAGGACGGCGAGCGTGCCCAGCGCGGCGCCCAGGCCGGACACGGTGACGGTGGACAGGAACAGCGCGATCACGCCCACCCCGACCATGCACACCAGGATGTAGCCGATCGCGCCGACCAGCCGCGCCACCAGGTCCAGCGGGGTGAGCGTGGTGCCGGACAGCGACGTCACCCCGCCCGGCTGGCCGACGGCCGCCGCCTGCCCGAAACCGAACAGCCCACCGCCGACCAGGAACGACGTGACCACCACGAACAGGATCACCAGCAGCACGAACACCGCGATGGCGAGCAGTTTCGCCACCAGCAGCCGGGTCCGGCCCACCGGGCGGATCAGCAGGTAGCGCAGCGTCCCGTGCGCGGCCTCGCCGGCCACCGCGTCACCGGCGAACATGGCGACCGCCACCGGCAGGAAGATCGGCAGCACCAGCGCCAGCGCGGCGGCCGGGAACAGCGAGCCGTCGTTCTCCACCGCGGACAGGAACGCCGCGCCGTGGCCCGGGGGCGGCGTGATGTGCGTGGTGGCCAGGAACACGGCGACGATCGCCGGCAGCAGGCACAGCAGCAGGACGCTCACCCACATGCGCGGCCGCAGGAACAGCGTGCGCAGCTCGACCCGGATCACGCCACACCACCGTCCATCCGGTCGCTGCCGTGCCCGGTCACGTCCAGCACGACCTGCTCCAGCGTCCTGCGCTGCACGCCGATCTCGCGCACCCGCACGCCGGCGCCCACCAGCTTGGCGTTCAGCTCGGCCGGGTCGTCGGCCCGCACCACCAGCGTCGCGCCGTCCCGGAACTCGACCCGGCCGTCCAGCAGGGCCACCGCGTCCGCCGGGTCCTGGGTGTCCACGACGACCCGTCCGGTCGGCGCCCGGAGCGCGGCCAGGTCGTCCTGGAGTACCAGCCGGCCCTGGTCCACGATGCCCACCCTGTCACACAGTTCGTCCACTTCGGACAACAGGTGGCTGGACAGGAACACCGTGGTGCCGGCCCGGTTCAGGGTCAGCAGCAGTTGGCGGATCTCCAGGATGCCGCGCGGGTCCAGCCCGTTGGTCGGCTCGTCCAGGATCAGCAGCCTCGGCCGGCGCACCAGCGCCGCGGCCAGGCCGAGCCGCTGCCGCATGCCCAGCGAGTACGCCCGCACCGGCCGGCCGTCGATGCCGCCCAGGCCGACCAGGCGCAACGCCTCCTCGATCCGGTCCCGCCGGTCGCGCCGCCCGCCGGTCCTCGGCCCGGCCGCGTCGACGATGGACAGGTTGGTCCGGCCGGACAGGTGCGGGATCGCGGCCGGACTCTCGACCAGTGCCCCGATCGACGGCAGCACGTCCCTGACCCGCCTGGGCACCGGCTGGCCGAGCAGTTCGATCTCGCCACTGGTCGGGTAGACCAGCCCGAGCAGCATCCGCACCAGCGTCGTCTTGCCCGACCCGTTCGGCCCCAGGAAGCCGTACCGGTCGCCCTCGCGCACCGTCACGCCCACGTCGTTGACCGCGACCGTCGAACCGAACCGTTTGGTCAGCGCCGTCGTCCTGATCAGGTCGGTCATCTGAATCGTCCTCGGCGCAGGGACAGTTCGGTGGCGGCCTGGCGCAACACGGCGTGGTCGACGAACCCGGCCACCAGATAGGTCCGGAAGCCGACCTGCTCGATCAGCACGCCCAGCAGCGGAATCCCGATCAGCACGGCATGTCCTCTCGGCACCGGCACGTCCGTCGCGCCGGCCTTGGTCGCCGTGTCGATCGCGGGCGAGCCGATGTTGCGTGGCAGCGGCAGCACCACGAACGTGGCCAGGCCGGCGCCGTACCGGCCGACGCCGGGCAGGCCCGGCAGTTGCGGCTGGAGCCGGTACCCGGCCAGTTCACGCGGCAGCCGGGCCCGGGTGAAACCGGCGATGGCGCTGACGATGTCCGGCGCCTGCGCCGTGGCCAACTGGCCGCCGGCGTCCGGCGGGCGCAGCGCGGACGGGTCAGGGCCGCCCTGGTCGACGGTGACGAACTGGCTGGTCAGCAACGGTTTGCCGGCGCCCTTCGCGGTCACCTCGACGCGCAGCGGCAGGCCGGTGGCCGGGTCGGCCCAGATGTCCACCTGACCGACGGTGGTGGCCGGGTCGGCCGGGCGCAGCCGCAGTCCCTCGGTGGCGATCCCGGCGATCCGCCTGGCCGGCAGCGCCACCGGCCGGTCCACCGGGTCCATCGCCAGCACCCGGCGGGCCAGGTCCGGTGGCAGCAGGTCGCCGGCCCTGGGCAGCCGGACCGGCTGGTCGCCGAGGATCTCGGTGAGCAGGCCGGTGCCGTAGTCCCAGGTGAACTGGCCGTTCGGGGTCTGGTAGACGTCCCGCTCGCCGACCGTGTCGATCACGTCCACCCGGTTGTCGTCCGGTGCCTGGTACCAGACGCGGATGTTCGTCGTGCCGGACAGCAGTTTCGTCACGTCGCCGACCGCGGGCAGGTCGGGCAGGCCGAGTTCGGCCTGCGTACTGGCGTAACCGGCGTACGGCTGGCCGGCCGACGCCTCGATCCGCTGCCGCAACTGGGCAGCACTCAACGGACCACCGCTGACCGGCAGGCTCGCCACCACGGACGGCACGGCACACGCCACAGCGGCAGCCACGGCCACCACCGCCCAGCGGGCCGTCCTCCTGCCCAGCACCATCTCTCCCTTTGTACCTGCCGGTTCGTGCTGTTGATGTGTTACGAAATCCCCATGACCGCGCGGCGCCGCTGGCTCACTGTGGACCGCGCCCACCGTCTCCTACATCACGATGGTGACCGACCCGCACGCTTCCGCCGGCCAGATCGCCTGGTCAACGCGGCGCGCTGGCCGCCGGGCGGTGCTGCTGGCCGAGCCCCCGGCTGGCAGGATGGCCGCACCGTTGTCGACCGGCGAGGAGCGGGTAGATGGCTGAACTGGACTCGTGGACGGCGTCCGACTTCCACCACGGCAAATGGACGTTTCCGGTCTACCGCAAGGGAACCGGTCCCGGCGTGATCGTGGTGCACGAGATGCCCGGGCTGACCCCGGCCGTGCTGGCGTTCGCCCAGGAGGTGGTGGACGCGGGGTTCACCGTGGCCGCGCCGTCGATGTTCGGCACGCCGGGCAGGCCGGTGTCGGTCGGCTACACGATGGGCACGCTGGGCCGGCTGTGCGTGCGCAGCGAGTTCACCAAACTCGCCCTGCGCCGCACGTCACCGGTGGCCGACTGGCTGCGGGCGCTGGCCCGGTCGCTGCACGAGGAACTGGGCGGTCCCGGTGTCGGCGCGGTCGGCATGTGCTTCACCGGCGGGTTCGCGCTGGCCATGATGGCCGACGCTCCGGTGGCCGCCCCGGTGGTGGCGCAGCCGTCGCTGCCGTTCCCGGTGAGCCGGGAGCGGCGTGGCGACCTTGGCCTGTCGCCCGCCGACCTGGCGTCGGTCAAGGCGAAGGCGGCGGACGGCTGTTCGGTGCTCGGGCTGCGGTTCGCCGACGACCCGGTCGTGGGCACCCGGTTCGACACGCTGCGCAGGGAACTCGGTGACAAGTTCATCGCCGTCGAGTTCCCCGGCCGCCAGCATTCGACGCTGACCGAGCACCGCCAGCAGGAGGGTGTCGACCGAGTACTGGCGTTCTTCCGGGACAAGCTGCGGCCGGCGGCCTGACCTGCCGGGAACAAGTCCGTGGCGTATTCTCGTTTCCGAGGTAGTTGAACAAACAACGACCTACTGAGGAGGCGTGAGGCCATGGCCGCAGTCACCGCGGACACACTGACCCTGCCCAGGGTGAGCGCCGCCGGTCTCGGCGACACCGAACGTCCCGTCCTGGCCATCTCCACCGCACCGGCCGGCTACGAGGGCGAGGGCTTCCCGGTGCGGCGCACGATGGCCGGCATCCGGTACGAGTACCTCGACCCGTTCATCATGATGGACCACATGGGCGAGGTCGACTACGCGGCCGGTGAGCCCAAGGGCACCAACTGGCACCCGCACCGCGGCTTCGAAACGGTCACCTACCTGGTTGAAGGCCAGTTCGTGCACCAGGACAGCCACGGCGGCGGTGGCATCATCACCGAGGGCGCCACGCAGTGGATGACCGCCGGTGGCGGCCTGCTGCACATCGAGACCCCGCCCGAGCAGTTGGTCGAGAAGGGCGGCCTGTTCCACGGGTTCCAGCTCTGGGTGAACCTGCCGGCCAAGGACAAGTTCCTGGCGCCGAAGTACCAGCCGCTGGAGGCCAACCAGGTGCTGCTGCTGGCCAGCGCCGACGCCGGCACCCTGCTGCGGGTCATCGCGGGCGAGGTCGACGGGCACGTCGGTCCCGGCTCCACGCACACTCCCATCACCCTGCTGCACGCCTCCATCGCGCCCGGTGCCCAACTGTCGCTGCCCTGGCAGGCCGACTACAATGCGCTGGCCTACGTCATGGCCGGCACCGGTACGGCCGGGGTGCAGGGCGAGCCGATCCAGGCCGGGCAGTTGGCCGTGTTCGGCGCCGGCGACCGCATCACCATGGCCGCCAACGCCAAGCAGGACAGCCGGACCAACTCCCTGGAAGTGATCATGCTCGGCGGCCGCCCGATCCGCGAACCCATGGCCCACTACGGCCCGTTCGTGATGAACACCCGCGAGGAACTGATCACCGCCCTGGAGGACTACCAGGCCGGCCGGCTCGGCGTCGTGCCACCGAACGCGATCATGCCCCACGTGCCGCGCGGCAGCCGCTGATCGTCACGGGCGCGCTCTGCGGATGTGGCAGAGCGCGCCGCTGAACCGAGGTTGCTGCGGTCTCAGTCGTGAGGCGCGGCTGGTTGGTGTCGTGTGGGCGGTGGGTATTGGTGCGGCAGCCTGGTGTGTGGGCACGGCGCTTGTCATTTTGTCGACAATCATCTTCGTGGTCGCTCATACCGTGGGTCCGTCGTTGGCCGGCGCCCACCTGGACAGTCGTCTCCTCGGTGCCCAGGTAGGGGTGGCTCGCCGACAGCACCACCTGGCCGGTCAGCCCACGGATCGTGCGCAGCCACACGGCCCCGGCGCCGCCGGCTGCCGCGAAGTCGAACGGGTTGTCGCCGATCAGCACGGCCGGCCCGGTGATGGCGAACGTCACCGGGCCGCTGACGTACGGGCGTGGCGCGCCGTACCGGTCGACGGCCCGCACCACGACCCGCGTCGCGTCGGCGCCGTCGGCCATCAGTGTGTCGTCGTCGGCCGCGCAGGACAGCCCGTCCAGCGTCGGGTCGGCGCTGAAGTTCCTGCGCAGCACCATGCGTTCACCGACATAGCCGTCGATTCGCAGGTCCGGGTGTCCGTGGTGGACGGTCAGGTCGGTGAACCCCGGCTCGATCACCGGACGAATCGAAGGGTACACTTGGGACTGATAGAAGGCCGCGTCCAGCTTGGGAATCCGGATTACGTCGACGACGCCGGGGTACTTCACGCCGTCCGCCGAGTGGTACCAGCCGGACGGGTAGTCGAAACCGCACCACGCCAGCAGGCCGCAGTAGCGCGGATCGGCGGCCGCCCGCTCGTGCACCCAGGCGTGCAGCAGCGCCTGGTCCGCCTGCACGGCGACCGGGTCTACCCGGCGGTAGTGCGGGTGCCCGACCAGCGACCCGATGGCCTCGCTCACCAGGTACGGCACGCCCGTCCTCGGCGGCCGCAGGGTGGGCGCGGCGGCCGGCGACCGTAGCGGGCTGTAGTCGTTGAAGGAGAACACCGACGAGCCGCCGGCCGTGGTCGGGTACAGCGGTTCGGTGTAGCCGCGCCGGCCGGCCACCGCGCCGGTGCACGGCCGGGACGGGTCGAGCCGCTGGGCGAGCAGGTCGGTGCGCTCGTACAGGGTCAACTGGCCCAGCGTCTCGTTCACCCTGGTGCCCCACACGATCACCGACGGCCGGTTGCGGTCCCGCACCACCATGTCGTGCACGTCGGCCAGCGCCCTGTCCCGCCACGTCACGTCGCCGACGTAGTCCCAGCCGGGAATCTCCTCCCACACCATGATGCCCAGTTCGTCACATGCGTCCAGAAACGCCGTCGACTGCGGATAGTGCGAACAGCGCACCATGGTGCAGTTCAGTTCGTGCTTCAGCAGTTCGGCGTCCCTGCGCTGCACCCGGTCCGGCATGGCGCCGCCGACGTAGGGGTACCACTGGTGCCGGTTCACCCCGAACAGCGTCAGCGGCCTGCCGTTGAGGTAGCAGCCGTCCTCGGTGAACAAGGCTTCCCGGAACCCGGTGCGGACCCGGCGGGAGTGCACCTGGCGCCCGCCGACGGACAGCGTCACCAGCACGTCGCACAGCGCCGGGTCGGTCACGTCCCACAGTCGGACCCCGGCCAGCCCGGTCATGGTCATGGTGACCGCCGTCCGGCCGGCCGCCAGGCCGGTCAGGTCGGTCGACGTGCTCGCCAGCACCGTGCCGTACTGGGACAGCGTCGTCGTCAGCCGCACCGGGTTCGGCTCGCCGTCCGCCGAGTCGACCTCGCACCGCAGCACGAGGGCGCGGGCGTCGGTGAGCACGTCGACCGGCATCGCGAACACGTCGTCCAGGTACGTCCTCGGCGTGGCCAGGACCGTTGCCGTCCGGTACATTCCGGCCGGCTGGTAGAAGTCGATCACGGACGGTCGCCGGATGCCCGGTCGGTCCGGCGGGACGTCCTGCCGCCACCGGCCGTCCACGGTGACCGCGAGCACGTTGCCCTTCGCGGTGAGCAACCCGGTCATCTCACACGTCAGCGGCAGGTAACCGCCGACGGCCGAACCGATCCGGCGCCCGTTGAGTAACACCTCGACGGCGCTGAGCACGCCCTCCAGCCGCACGAACGCCCGGCCGGCCCGCAGCTCGTGCGGTGCGTCGAAGTGCTGCCGGTACACCCACAACGTCTCCCATGCCGCCGGCTGCCAGTCCCGCCAGGACAGTGGCGTCACGCAGTGCGGCACGGTGACCGTGGCGAGCCGGCTGTCGTCGTAGTCGGCGTCGGCGCAGCCGGCCGCGTACTCGCCGAACAGCCACTGGTCGCCGAACGGCCCACTGGCCAGCGGCGTGGTGGAGCTGAACAGCAACGCCCCCAACGACGTGGCGCTCGCCACGCCGGCACCGAGTCCGATGAGGAATGCGCGGCGGGACGGCCCCGCCGGTCGCCCGCCGGTCGCGTCGTCCACCAGCACCTCCCCGTCAACCCACGCGCGACGACCGCTTGGCGGCGTCCAGATTGCCGGGATGGGTGTGGGGACAGCATGAGCGAGCCGGCGAGGAACGATCGCGTGCAAGTGTCGGCGGCGCGTTGACACCCCTGATCGGCGCCGCAGAGAATTCCGTCGCGGAACACGACGGTGGGAGTCCGGCATGACAGGTCAGATCCTCGTTCCGTTCGATGGAGAGGGTGCTGGCGTCGAGGACCTCACATGGGGGCAGATCGGCTTCTGGCAGGGGATCGCGGAGGCGGGACGGTCGCTCACCATGGGCGGCGTGACCTCGCTGCCGCCCGGCCTCACCGTCGACGACTTGGCGGAGGCCCTGCGGTTCGCCATGTCACGGCACCAGTCGCTGCGCACCCGGCTGCGCCTGGACCCGAACGGCGGGCGGCCCAAGCAGGTGTGCTCGTCGTCCGGCGTGGTGCCGATGGAGATCGTGGACGTCGACGCGGCAGGCGACCCGGCCGCCGTCGCCGACGAGGTGCTGGCCCGCTACGAGGAGCGGCACTTCGACTACGAACACGAGTGGCCGGTCCGGATGGCGGTGATCCGGCACGACGGCCGCATCACCCACGGCGTCGTGATCTACCTGCACACCGCCATCGACGCGGGCGGCCTGGACGTGCTGCTCGCCGACCTGGCCGCCCGCGACCCGAGGACCGGTGCGGCCAGGGGGCCGGTCACCGCGACGCAGCCGCTGGCCCAGTCCCGGCAGCAGCGCAACGCCGCGGCCCGCCGGACCTGCCAGTCGTCACTGCGCCACCTGGAACACGTGCTGCGCACGGTCAGCCTGAACCGGTTCGGCGAACCGCGGTACGGCGACGAGCTGGCCATCCGGTTGATCCGCTACCACTCGCCGGCGACCGCCCTGGCGGTCACGCGGATCGCGGCGCAGGAGAACGCCAACACGTCGTCGGTGCTGCTGGCCTGTTTCGCCGTGGGCCTGGCCCGGTTCACCGGCAACAACCCGGTGATGGCCATGGTGCTGGTGAGCAACCGGTTCCGGCCCGGGTTCGCCGAGTCGGTCAGCCCGGTGGTCCAGGTGAGCCCCTACCTGATCGACGTCGCCGACGTGTCGCTCAGCGAGGCCGTCAGCCGCGCGAAGGTCAGCGTGCTGAACACCTACAAGAACGCCTATTACGATCCCTACGAGCAGGACGCCGTCATCGAACGGGTCAACGTGGAACGCGGCGCGGAAGTCGACATGTCGTGTTTCTACAATGACCGCCGCCGAGGTGACCGGGGACCGGCGGCGGGACCGTTGCCGTCGGCCGCCGACATCACCGCGGCACTGGCCGCCGCGGATTACCGGTGGGAACACGAAGCCGACCCGCCGCGGCGCAAACTCTACTTCAACGTCGACGATCCGCCGGGCGCCATCGACTTCGCGATGTCCGCGGACACCAGGTACTTCGACGACGACGACATGATCGCCATCGTCCGGGGCGTCGAAGCCGCCGCCGTGGCGGCCGCGCTGGAGCCGGCCGCGCCGACCGGTGTCCGGACACCGGCGTCGATTCGGCTCTGAACGTTCCGCGCGCATTGTCGCGGCACCTTCGCGCCCGTATTTCCCAAGACGGTTGGGATTGGAGCCACAATGCCGGCTCCGGCTCCCGGAGCTGGTTTACTCGATTCGTTCATCGGGCCCGGTGAATTGTTCGCCCGTGTCGATTCCGTAGGGAAGGGGGGTGGCATCATGCGCAGGTCGGTCAAGTCGTTCCGCACGGTGATCAAGCGCACGGAGATCAAGTAACGAGCTTCCCACACGGATGGGCGGGGGTGGCGGCACCGTGACTGCCACCCCCGTTGGGTGTCCTAGGCTCGGGCGATGGCCACCGAGATCGAACGCAAGTTCCTGGTCGCGCTCGACTGGTCACCGGGCGAACTGGACCCGACCCCGGTCCGCCAGGGCTACCTGACCGACAACGGTGCCGGCACCGAGATCCGGGTGCGCGCGCACGGCCAGCGGCGCCTGATGACCGTGAAGCGCCGCCGCTCGTCGGCCGGCGCCGCGGTGCGGGACGAGATCGAGTTCGCCGTCCCCGACCAAGTCTTCGACGAGCTCTGGCTGCTCACCGAGGGCCAGCGGGTGGCGAAGCTCCGTTACGCGGTGCCGCTCGGCGAGTTGCAGGCGACCGTGGACGTGTACGCCGACCGCAACGACGGCCTCCGCGTCGTCGAGGTGGAGTTCCCCAGCGAGCAGGCCGCGGCCGAGTTCACGCCGCCCGAATGGTTCGGTCCGGAGGTCACCGGAGACCCCCGCTACAGCAACCGCCGCCTCGCCCAGTAGCCCTTACCGAACCCGAACACAACGTCGACCTCACGCTCACGCCCGCCTGCCAGCCTCATCGTGCAGTGCCCACCACGGGCGCCGACGACGAGGAGGCAACGATCCATGAGCACCAGCCAGTGGGTTCGCCGGGTGGCCGTCACCGGATGCGCGGCCGGCGTCGGGCTGGCCATCGCCGGTGCCGGCACGGCCAGCGCGCAGGGCGGCCCGACCACGACGGTGCCCGCGCCGATCACCATCAGCTCGGCCCAGGTCGAGCGGTGGTGCGACCACACGGTGCCGAAACTGACGGCCGAGGTGAGCAAGCTCCTCGGCCGGATCAACGGTGGACCAACCGAGATCGGCTCGACCCGGTGGCTGCGCGCGCAGGCCGACCGTGCGCGGGCTGACGGTCGCCCGGCGCGGGCGGACATCCTCGACGGCCGCGCCGAACGCCGCACCGGCATCCTCACCATTCTGGACAGGGTGCGGACCAGGCTGACCGACTTCACCGCCAAGCACTGCGGCGGTGGCCAGTGAGGGCGCGGCTGACCGGCCTGGTGGCCGCGGTCGGCGCCGCCGTCGTGCTGTGCGCGGGCTGCACGGGCACGTCCGCGCCGGCCGGCCAGGTGACGTCCGGTCCGAATGGCCGGTCGGGTGCCGAGCTGGACCAGATCCAGTCCACTCTGGACAGCGTGTCGGCGCGGGTGGACGCCGACTCGGCGCCCTGATGTGACCCTGACGCGGTTCGCTGGCCGCTGGTGCGACCATGGGCGCCTGCACAGCCGGCGCGGCCGGCGCTCCAGCAAACCCCGACGGGGAGGTGCCGGCCATGCAGCCGGGCGTGCCGGCCGGCCGAGGGCTGGTCCTCGTGGTCGAGGACGAGCGGGCCATCGCCGACCTGATCTCGCTGTACCTGCGGCGGGACGGTTTCGGCGTCGAGGTGGCCACGGACGGGCCGGCCGCGCTGGCCGCCGTCCGTGCCCTGCGGCCGGTGGCGGTCGTGCTGGACGTCGGCCTGCCGGGGATGGACGGCATCGAGGTGTGCCGCGCCATGCGGGCGGCCGACGACTGGACGCCGGTGCTGTTCGTGACCGCCCGCGACGACGAGATCGACCGGGTGCTCGGCCTGGAGATGGGCGCCGACGATTACCTGACGAAGCCGTTCTCGCCGCGGGAGCTCGTCGCCCGGGTGAAGACCGTGCTGCGCCGCGCGCATGGTGTGCCGGACGGCGGCCCGGCGCTGCAGGTCGGCCGGATCCGGCTGGAGCCGTCCCAACGACGGGTGTACGCCGATGACCGCGAGGTGCCACTGACCGCCACCGAGTTCGACCTGCTGG
>DATEPR010000192.1:0-3265 GCA_035273045.1 Pseudonocardiaceae bacterium
ATTCCCGCGAGCAACATGAGCAGAACGACGACGGTTCCACCGACCGTCGCGAACCCGCCGCCCGCATGAGACTGTTTTGTTGACGAAGCAGGCGGTCCTGGCCGCCGCTCACCGCCCGAACTGTCCATTGGTTCCCTCTCCAACGAAATCGCGATGTCGACGAATTCATGCCCGACGTGTTCCTTGCATCGTGCGTTGGCCGAGCGCCGTTACGGGCGCTCCTGGGGACAAATTGAAGACAAAATCGGTAATTGGTCTGGGATCTGGAGCCGGCGCCCTTGGCGTGGGTGGCACGCGGGGCAGTTGCCCTCGGCACCGTTGTGCGGACTAGCGGCCGGTCTGGCCGTCCAGCAGTTCGCGGATGATGTCGGCGTGACCCGCGTGCCGGGCCGTCTCCTCCAGCAGGTGCGCCAGGATCCAGCGCAGGTTGACCGTCGCGTCGGCCCGGCGCGCCACGGTGTCCAGGTCGGCGGACGCGATCAGCGCGTCGGTCGCCGCCCACGTCGCCCGGTACTCCTCGACCGCGCCGGCCAGCGTGTCGGCCGGCGTGACGTCGTCGTCCGGCAGGGCCACGTCCTCGCCGGCGAACCGCTGCCGCACCCACACGGTCTCCGCCCGGCTCAGGTGCTTCACCAGCCACAGCAGCGTCGTCCCCGACGGCACGAACCGGGTCCTGGCCGCCTCCTCGGCCACGCCGGTCACCTTGCGCACCAACGACTCCCGCTGGAAGCGCAACAGCGCCATCAGGGTGTCCCGGTCGTCGGCCGCCAGCGGTGGCGGTTTGCGGTCGGCCATCACAGGCGCTCGCCCGCGTTCACCACCGCGTCGATCCGGTTGCCCTCCGGCGCCAGCGGGCACTGCCACGCGCTGTCGTACCGGCACGACGGGTGGTACAGGAAGTTCAGGTCCACCACCAGCGCTTCCGGCGTGCCACCGAGGTCGGCGCTCTTCGCGGTGTCCAGCGCGTAGCGGCCGCCGCCGTAGCTGGTCCGGCCGGCGGAACCGTCACGCAGCGGCAGGAACAGGCCGCCGCCGTACTGGCGCAGCCACCACACGTCGACCGTGGCGCCGATCGGGGCGGGCAGGTCGACGTGGCCGGCCAGTCGCATCCCGGTGGTGCCGTCGCCGTCGGTGGGCACCGCCAGCTCGACCGGCTCGGCGGGCGGCCGGAGCCGGACGGTGAACCGCAGCGCCGGGTCGTACGGCCAGTACGGCACGCCGGTGACCCGCATCGGGTCGTCCGCCGGGAGCGGGCTCTGCGGGTGGGTGCGGAACAGCTCGTCCCGTCCCGCCCGCCACAGCGCGTGACCGAGGTCCGGTTCGTCGGCGGCCCGCACCGCGGCGTACAGCTCGCTGACGCGTCGCCGCCAGTCGAGCAGTTCCAGCTCAGCCGTCACGACGGCCCACCCTACCGGGGCGGTCGCGCGACGGCCGTGCGACGAATAGGTGCCACGGTCATTTAATGTGAAAATAATGCGTTCTTAGGGGGTCGGCGCCCAATTCCCCTAGGGGCCCGTGCTATTCGTCCGGCGCATGATCGAAGTGGCGGACGCCACACGGCGAACCTTCGCTCGGCCATTGTTGCTGGCAGTGGCGATATCGGTGGTGCGGCTGGTCCTGCCAGATCGTCGGCGCTAGAGTACCTGCTCTGGATGGGCTAGCTGTCGGCCACTGTTCGGCGGTCGCCGGAGGGCGTCTCCTCACGCAGACTCCGGCGGGCGAGGCATCCGGGTCGAAGCGGTCTCGTCGACGCGGACCGACAATTCGGGCCGCGAATTCACTACCAGTTGGAGTGTCGTGAGCGAGCTTGCGAGCGATCCATGGGGCGGGGCGCGGTTCGCGAATGCGCCTGACGAGCGTCGGCGAGGAGGGGGCGTGAGCGAGCTTGCGAGCGAACCATGGGCAGGGCGCGGTTCGCGAATGCGCCTGACGAGCGCCAGCGAGGAGGGAGCGTGAGCGAGCGCGATTCCGACAGGTCTCGGCGCCGGAAGTGGCGCCGCGCCAACCGGGCCGAGTCGATCAAGAAGCGCGTTGTCCGAGTAGCGCTGATCCCGAGTGTCGCCCTCATCCTGTTGTGGCTGGCGGCCGCGCTGTACCTGGGCGGCACCGGCTTCTACGACCAGCAGGTGGCCAGCGGCGTCCGTCAGGTGTCCATTCCCGCGGTGACCGGGCTGGCCTCGGTGGAGAAGGAACGCCAGCTCAGCATGGCGTACCTGGCACACCGGTCGAGTGACCTGCAACCGTTGCTGGCGCAGCAGAAACAGAGCGACGAGGGCCTGGCCGCGATGCAGAGCGCCGCGGGCCCGGTACTCGCGCACGCGCCCCAGTCGATCGTCACGCGGATGGACACGCTGGTCGGCTTCATCAGCCAGTTACCCAACATCAGGGGCCGCATCGACGCGGGCGTCGCCACGACGGCCGAGGTGTCCACGTTCTACGACAGCCTGCTGGACGCGGCGACCGGGCTGTTCGGCACCCAGGCGAGGGTCGTGCCCGACGCCTCCGTCGTGCCCGGCGCCATCGCGGCCACCAACGTCTTCCACATCAGCGACCTCATGTCCCGGGCCGGTTCGCTGATCTCCGGCGCGCTCGCGGCCGGCCGCCTGGACCAGGCCGACTACCTGCGGTTCGCCAACCTGGTCGGCGCCTACCACGCGCTGCTCACCACCACCAATCCCGACCTGCGGCCGGATGTCCAAGCGAGCTACCGGAAACTGACCGCGAGCCCGGCCTGGCACGAGCTCGTCGCCGCCGAGAACGCGTTGATCGTCCGTGGCCCGTGGGGCACCGGCGTACCGGCCGGGCTGCCGGTCACGGCCGCGTCCTGGCAGTCGCTGACCAACAACGTGTCCGGCGCGCTGACGAACATGACGATCACCCAGGCCGACCAGGTGTCCCAGCAGGCGCTGTCCGACGGCGACAGCCAGCTCGTCGAGCTGGCCGTCATCCTGGTCATCGCGCTGATCGTGGTGGTCGGCTCGATCTGGTGGGCCCGGCGCCAGTCGTCGGTCCTGGTGGACAACGCGCTGGTCACCCGCCTGGGCAAGCTGCGCGCCGACGCGCAGGAACTGGTCGGCACGCGGCTGCCGGACATGGTGAACCGGCTGCGGGCCGGCGAGACCGTGGACACCGTGTCCCAGCTGCCGGAACTGAAGTCCGGCACCGGCGACGAGATCGACCAGGTCGCCGTCGCGATCAGCGTGGCGCTGCACCAGGCCGTCACCGCGGCGGCCGGCGAGGCGCAGGCCCGCAACGCGCTGAACAC
>DATEPR010000193.1:0-17798 GCA_035273045.1 Pseudonocardiaceae bacterium
GTCATCGTCCCCGTCGGTTGGGGCGGTCTCGGGCAGCCGGCTGGCCAGCGCGGCGGCGCACAGGCACATGCCGACGCTCACCCAGCCCACCAGCCGGTAGCCGCCGGCGGCGAACAGCGCGGTGGCCGCGGCCGCGTTGGGCAACTGGGCGAGCAGTTCCGCGGCCCGGATCCGGCCGAGCACCGCCGGGTACCGCCGCTGCGCGCCCACGGCCGCCAGCCCGTCGTACACCAGGGCTTGCAGGGTGCCGGACGCCAGCGCGCCGAACAGGCCCCACAGCACGAAACCCAGGGCGAAGCCGGCGAAACCGGGCCACGCCGTCCACAGCACGTACCCGGCGGCCTGACCGGCACCCGCGGCGACCATGGCCTGCCGGCGGGAGAAGCGGTCGGCCACGGCGCCCATCGGCACCTCGGCGACGATGCCGACGCCGGACCAGATGACGAACAGGACGGAAATGTCCGCATCGGACAATCCGGTGTCCGCGAACAGCAGCGCGTACAACGGATACAGCGGAATCACGCAGGACACCAGGGACCAGCCGACGCTGGCCCGCGTCAGCCGCCGGACGTCCGGATCAGAGGTGTTCGCCGAGCGTCAATGTCGTTCACGCACGGACTCATGGTAGCCGTAACCCGGGCGTCCGTCGCCTCGTTTCACCACCGGCCGAACGGTCCACCTCGGCGCGGATGAGGTGGACCGTTCGGCTGTGCCGTGCCGGCACGTCCGTGGTGTGCCGCCGGCTACTTGGACGGGATGCCGTTGGCCGGGGCCGTCGGCTGCGTTGCCGTGTACGGCGTGATCGCGCCCGCGCCGTCGTTGGTGGTGAGCGGCGTGCCGGTGGTGACGATGGCGCCGGACTTGATGGTGCCGATCTGCACACCGGTGAAGCCGGCGTGCGAGTTCGCGCTGTACCGGAACGGCACCAGGCCGGGGCCGGCCAGGCCACCCTTCTGCAGGGTGTCGATGACCGACTGCCGGGTCGGGTTCTTGCCGGCCTTGGCGAGCACCTGGGTGAACGTGTACGCGACCCCCATGCCGTAGGCGACGTTGCCGTCGAACGGCAGCTTGGGGATGTACTTGTCGTGGACCTTCTTGAACAGCGCGATCCACGAGTTGCTGGTGTCACCCAGCGACGGCAGGTAGGCGTCGGTGACCATGCCCTCGATCAGCTGCGCCGGGTCGGAGATGGACGAGCCGGCCTGCTTGGCGTCCGCCTTGAGCAGCCCCTCCAGCGTCAGCGGGTCGGAACCCACGTTGGACACCGCGAGCGTGGGCGAGAAGCCCAGGGCAAGGGAGGTCAGCTTGAACAGCGCGGTGTAGGCGGGCACCGTGTACAGCACGACGACGTCCGGCTTGGCGGCGGCGATCGCCGACACCTGCGCCTTGATGTCGGTGGTGCCCGGCTGGTATGGCTGCCGGCTTACCACCTGATTGCCCGGAATGTACTTGTCCAGGCCCTTCACGCCGTCCCGGCCGAAGTCGTCGTCCTGGAAGAAGTAGGCGACCTTCTTGCCGGCGAAGTGCTGGTTGATGTACTGGCCCAGGATCTTGCCCTCGACCGTGTAGTCGGGCTGCCAGCCGAACGTGTACGGGTGCTGCTGCGGCTCGTCCCAGCAGACGCAGCCGGACGCGACGAACAGGTCGGGCACGCGCTCGCTGTTGAGGAAGTCGACGACCTTGGTGTGGGTGGGCGTGCCCAGGGCGGCGAGCATCGCGAACACCTTGTCCTGCAGGACGAGTTGCCTGGTCAGCGTGACCGTCTGGGTTGGATTGTAACCGTCGTCGACGTACTTGAGAGTGATCTTGCGACCGTTGATCCCACCGTTCGCGTTGACGTAGTTGAAATACGCCTGGGCGGCCGGCGCGATCTCGGAGTAACCGGGCGCCGCGACACCGGTCAGCGGCTGCGTGCTGCCGAGCGTGATCGAGTTCGCGGTGACGCCGGGCGCGCTCGCGGCGGACGAGGACGATCCCGTCTGGCTGCCGCAAGCCGTGATGGAGATGGCGGTCGCGGCCGTGACGGCGACGATCGCGCGCAATCGGGTGGAGCGGGTCATACCTTCGCCTCTCGCTAGAACGGCGTTCGGTTGTAGGAAAGGTACTGATGCTGGTCACGGAGTGCGAGTGGTGCGCGGTGGTCGTCAACGAATCGTGATGTGCAATGCTCTCCACAATCGGACCAACCCTGCCTGAATCCCACCGGGAAATAGCACCACCACCACGAAAAGCACCACCCCGTAAACCACCAGCGGGATGTTCGCGTAGACGTTCTGGGAAAGTCCGGCGGCCTGGGCCACGTCCATCGACCACATCGGCAGCAGCGTCACGATGACCGCGCCGTACACCGCACCGGCCAGGCTGCCCAGGCCACCCACCACGGCGGCGGTGAGCAGCGCCAGCGACAGTTGCAGCGGGAACGCGCCCGGCGCGGCCAGGCTGTTCACCCAGGCCAGCAGCGCGCCACCGAGACCGGCGGCCGCCGCGCTCACGCTGAACGCCAGCACCTGGGTGCGCGCCACCCGGACACCGCTCAGCGCGGCCGCGTCCTCGTCCTCGCGCAGCAGCCGCATGTCCCTGCCGATCCTGCTGGTCACCAGGTTGGCCAGCAGGAACAGGGTGATCACCAGGCACAGTCCGGTGATCCACGCCTGCCACCGTTCCAGCGGGAAGTCGGCGCCGAGCGAGAGCGGTGGCGGGCTGGGCGTCAGGATGAGACCGTTGTTGCCGCCCAACTGGTTCTGCAACCCGCTGTAGTTGGCCAGCGTGGGCAGTCCGATCGCGAGTGCCAGCGTCACGCCGGCCAGGTACGGACCGCGCAACCGGGCCGCCGCGACGCCGAACACCAGTCCCACCACGGCGGTGATCAGCGTGCTGAGGACCAGCACCGCCGCGAGCGCCCAGTGCTGGTTGTTCAGCAGCAGTGCGGTCGAGTACGCGCCGACCGCCATGAAAGCGCCGTGCCCCAACGAGATCTGCCCGGACAGTCCGGACAGGACGGTGAGGCCGGCCGCCGCGATCGCGGTGTAGCAGATCTGCGCGAACTCCAGGTCCTGGAACTGGCCCAGCGAGATGGAGATGACGTACAGCACCGCGCCGCCGACGACGGCCCAGATCAGGTGGCGCAGCAGCGTGGACCGCGGCCAGGTGGCCAGTGACGGCCGGTCGATCCGCTGCCGCGTCGGGGTTGTCGTCGCCGCCGTCATACCCGCCGCCCCGCGGCGTGCCCGAACAGGCCGTTGGGCCGCACCATCAGCACCACCAGCAGGACCACCAGCGCGCCGAGGTCGACCACGTCGGACCCCAGGTAACCGGACACCCAGGACAGGATGATGCCCAGGCTCACACCGCCGACCACGGCGCCCGGCGGGCTGTCCAGCCCGCCGATCACGGCGGCGGTGAACCCGAAGACCAGTGTGCCGTCGAAGGAGTTGGGGCTGACGAACGTGCTGGGCGCGATCAGGATGCCGGCCAGCGCGCCGACCGCCGCGGCCAGCGCCCAGCCGACGGTGAACATCCGCCCCACCCGCACGCCGAGCAGCCGGGCGACCTCGGGGGCGAACGCCGCCGACCGCATCCGCAGGCCCAGCGACGTCCGCCGGAACACGACGGCGAGCACCACCATCACGGCGAGCACTACCAGGACGACGTACAGGTCGTTGGGCGCGAACAGCAGCCGCCGGCCGTCCACACTGAACCCCCGGATGCCGAAGGCCGGCGGGTAGGACTTGGGCGTGCCACCGAAGATCATGCCGGCGACGCCCTGGAGCAGCACCAGCAGGCCGAAGGTGACGACGACGGCGTTCAGCGGTGGCTTGTCCTCCACCGGACGCACCACCACCCGTTCCACCACCGCGCCGAACACCAGTCCGGCGACGACGGCGGCGACCAGCGCCAGCCAGTAGGAGACGCCGTCGTTGACCAGGGCGTAGGCCAGGAACGTGGTGATCATCAGCATGCCGCCCTGGGCGAAGTTGACGATCCTGGTGGCCCGCCAGATCAGGACCAGCGCGAGCCCGATCGCGGCGTACACCGCGCCGGACGACAAGCCGCCGAGTGTCAGGTCGATGAACTGAACCATTCAGAATTCCCAAGGGGCGTCGGATGAGTCGGACTTCGTCGTGCGATCTCCACCGGCGGTGTCGTTCCCGGCGAGCAGTACCCCCTCCGTTCCCAGGTAGGCGTGGCGGATCCGGTCGTCGGCCAGCAGCAGGTCGGCCCGGTCGTCGGCGACCTTGCGGCCCAGGTTCAGCACGATCGCCCGGTCCGCGACCGACAGCGCCGTCGCGGCGTTCTGCTCCACCAACAGGATCGTCAGCCCGGTGTCGTCCCGGAGCTGGCGCAGCGTGGCGATGATGTCGGCGACCACCCGCGGTGCCAGGCCCAGCGACGGCTCGTCCAGCAGCAGCAGCCGGGGCCGGCTCATCAGCGCGCGGCCCACGGCCAGCATCTGCCGCTCACCACCGGATAGCGTCTCCGCCCGCCGGTACCGGGCGGCGGCCAGCGGCGGGAACAGCTCCAGCATCCGGTCGACACCCTGGCGGGTCCACGCCCTGTCCTTGCGGCACAGGCCACCCAGCCGGAGGTTCTCGTCCACGGTGAGCTCGGCGATCACGCCACGACCCTCGGGCACGTGCGCGATCCCGTCCCGCACCACGTCCTCCGGTGACCGCCCGGTGATCCTGCGGTCCAGGAAGCGCAGCACGCCCTTGCGCACGCCGACCAGTCCGGACAGGGCGCGCAGCAGCGTGGTCTTGCCGGCTCCGTTCGCGCCCAGCACGGCCGTGATGGAGCCTTCCGCCACCTCCAGGTCCACCGAGTCCAGTGCCCGCACGGCGCCGTAGTCGACGGTGAGGTCGGTGATCTCAAGCATGCTCGCCGCCAACGGTTTCCTGCACGGCCTCCACCGTCTCCCCGAGATAGGCACGCTGCACGGCCGGGTCGGCGCGGACTTCCGCGGGGGTGCCGCGGGCGATGACGTTGCCGAAGTCGAGCACCACGATCCGGTCGCACAGGTCCATCACGAAGTCCATGTTGTGCTCGACCAGCATCACCGACGTCGTGTCGTGCAGTCCCCGGATGATTCCGGCCAGTTCCGTCATTTCGGACGCGGACAGGCCGGCCGCCGGTTCGTCCAGCAGCAGCAGTTTCGGGTCCGCGACCAGTGCCCTGGCCAGCGCGACCCGCTTCCGGACGCCGTAGGGCAGGCTGGCGCACGGCCGCTGGGCGTCGTCCGCGATGCCCAGTTCGGTCAGCGCCGCCATCGCCTTGTCCCGCAGCCGCCGTTCGCCGCGGTCGGCCCACGGCGACGCGAGCAGCGAGCCGAGCGGACCGGTCCGGGACAGGTGCGTCGTGCCGGCGACGACGTTCTCCAGTACGGACAGCCGGCCGAACAGGCCCAGACCCTGGAGTGTGCGGGCGATGCCCAGCGCGGTGACGTCGTGCGGCCGGTGACCGCGCAGCGGGCGGCCGTCGAACGTCATCGTCCCGCTGCTCGGCCGGACGAAGCCGCAGATGACGTTGAACAGGGTGGTCTTGCCGGCGCCGTTCGGCCCGATCACGCCGAGCACGCCGGATTCCGGCACGTCGACGCTCACGTCGGTGAGCACGGCCAGACCACCGAACGAGACACGGATGCCGTCGACCCGCAGCAGCGGACCGTCTGGCTCCAAGCTCATGACCACCACCCCGTAGTCCCGAACGCTGTTCGGTTTTTGGCATGTTACTGAAGCATCGCAGAGTTGCCCAGGGGGATGGAACCGCCGTCGAAGTCCTCCGGTCGCCGACGACCTACCCGGTCACGGTGATCAGTCCTTGGGGTACAACCTACCGATCAGCTCCAGTATCTCGTTGATGAATCGCCGGGCGGCCGCCCGGGACGGCTGCACGGCCACCTCGCGGCCGGCCTCGTTGGCGATCGTGGTGAGCACCATGACCAGTGTGTCGGACAGCGGCCGCGCCTGCTCGGACAGCAGTTCCGCGTTGGTGGTCAGCCAGTGCCGGAAACCGCGCCGCATGAGCAGTTCGAAACCCGGCGGACCACCGCCGGACAGGAACAGCTGGGCCAGTTCCCGCTCCTCCCAGCAGCCCTCCAGGTAGGCGCGGCAGGCGATGATGAACAACTGGAGCGCGTCCGTCTCGCCCGACGCCAGCGCGAGCCGGAACGCCTTGGCCGACCGGTGCCGCTGCCGGGTCTGGTAGTCGTCGTACAGCGCGATGTACAGGTCCGACTTGCCGCCGAAGTGGTGGTACAGGCTGCCGACGCTGGAGCCGGCGCGCTCCACGATGTCGACCACGTTGGCCTCGGCGTAACCCGCGGTCGTGAAGATCTCGCGGGCCGCCTCCAGCAGCATCGACTTGGTGCTGCCGGCGCGCGCTCTCTTGGCTTCCGTCACCCGGTCAGTGTGCCGGATCGCGCGGTCCGGCGCGGTCATTACCGCCGCGCGGGATGGCATCGATTGCGCCGACCGTCCTGTTCGGTCACTCGGCGAAGTTCGGGACCGAACGTTGTTCCAGTGGCCGCGGCCGTGCTACACAGCTTGGGTTCCCCGGCGCCGCGGAACCCTCCGCCGCGCCATGAGCGAGTGGAGCGATGCGGTGCACGAACATCGGTGGCGCAGAACACTCACCAGACTCATTCCGGCCGCCGTGCTGGCGGCGTTCGTCGTCGGTGTCCCGGCGGCACCGGCGACGGCGAGCCAGGGCGACGGCGGCCCCCACCGGCTCGGCCTGGTCACGGTGTCCAACCCGCGGCCCTCACTGATCAGCGGTGGCCAGGCACTGATCGGCGTGACCGTGCCCGGCGGGGTGCCCGCCAGCGCGGTGCGGGTCAGCGCGAACGGCCACGACGTGACCTCCGCCTTCCGCGCCCAGCCGGACGGCGACCTGCTCGGCCTGGTCACCGGCCTGCACGAGGGCGCGAACGAACTGACCGCCCGGATCGGCGAGCACGGCGGGCAGCACGCCGAGTTACGGGTGGTCGACCACCCGATCACCGGCCCGGTGTTCTCCGGCCCGCAGCAGACCCCGTTCTTCTGCGAGACGACGGCCTTCGGCCTGGCGCCCGCCACGATGCCGCTGTGCAGCGCCCCGACGAAGATCAGCTTCGACTACCGGAACACGGCCGGCGCCTTCGTCCCGCTCGCCGACCCCACCAGCCGCCCGGCCGACCTGGCCACCGCCACGGTCAATGGGCGCACCGTCCCGTACATCGTGCGGATCGAGACCGGCACCATCGACCGCGCCGTCTACCAGATCGCGGCACTGTTCGACGGCAGCGAACCCGACCCGCTGACGCCGGACACGAGCTGGAACCACGTGCTCGTCTACACGTTCGGCGGCGGCTGCAACGCCGGCTACCACCAGGGCGCCAGCACCGGCGGCGTGCTCAACGACCTGTTCCTCGGCCAGGGCTACGCGGTCGCGTCGTCCAGCCTGAACGTGCTGGACAACAACTGCTCCAGTGTGATCTCGGCCGAGGCCGCGATGATGGTCAAGGAACACTTCATCGAGACCTACGGTCCGGTCAGGCACACCATCGGCTGGGGCGGTTCCGGCGGCGCCATCCAGCAGTACACGATCTCCGACGAGTACCCGGGCATCGTGGACGGGATCATCCCGAGCATCTCGTTCCCCGACCCGCTGTCCACCGCCGGCCCGGTCGACGACTGCCGGCTGCTGGACAACTTCTTCGCCGGCCCCGGCGCGTCGTTCACGGCGGCGCAGCGCCAGGCCGTCTCCGGGTACTTCGACTACACCAGTTGCCAGTCGTGGGACCTGACGTTCGCCAACCGGGCCACCGCCACCGACAGCTGCAACTCGGCGATCCCGGTGTCCGCGCGCTGGAACCCGGTGACCAACCCGAACGGCGTGAAGTGCAACGCCAACGAGCAGTTGGTGAACCAGTTCGGCCGTGACCCGGCCACCGGGTTCGTGCGCAGCACGCTGGACAACACCGGTGTGCAGTACGGCCTGGCCGCGCTGGACGCCGGCCAGATCACGCCCGAGCAGTTCGTCACGCTGAACGCCGACATCGGCGGCATCGACGTGACCGGCAAGCCGATGCCGGGCCGGATCCAGGCCGACCCGAGGGCGCTCAACGCTGCCTACTCGGACGACCTGATCACCAACGGCGGCCAGGGCCTGCGGGACACGCCGATCATCGACCAGCGCGACGACCTGGACCTGGCCGGCTTCGGCAACGACATCCACACCACCGAGTGGTCGTTCGCCCTGCGGCAGCGCCTGATCCAGGCCAACGGCACCGCGGCCAACCAGGTCATCATCGAGAACGCGCCCACCGGTGCGGTGGTCGGCGCGGTGAACGCCTACGAGCTGGACGCGATGAACCGCTGGCTGACCGCGATCGACGCGGACACCACGCACCGGTCGTTGCCGGCCAAGGTCATCGCCGACCGCCCGGCGGATCTCGGTGACGGCTGCTTCCTGTCGGCCACCCAGCGCGTGGTGGCGAAGGTGACCGACCCGGCCAGCGGCCCGTGCGCCGCCGCGTTCGGCGTGGCGGAGAACCCGCGCGAGGTCGCCGGGGAGCAGCAGTCGATGGGCGTGCTCAAGTGCGACCTGCGGCCGATCAACTTCCACGACTACCCGGTGACGTTCACGGCGGCGGAGCAGGCGCGACTGCGCGCCACGTTCCCGCACGGCGTGTGCGACTACCACCGCACCGGCGCCGGCCAGCACCGGCCCATCGGTGACTGGCTGAGCTACGGGGACGAGCGGACCGGCCTCACCCCGCCGACCCGCATCCCACCCGGCCGGGGCTGAGCGACGACCCGAGGCCCCGCCGCGCCCGGAAGGCACGGCGGGGCCTCGGTGAGGCGGGTCGGTTCGGCTGGCCGGGATTGACGAGGCCGGCCCGCGAAGTCAGGTAGGTGCGCCGTAGGCGGCCAGGAAGACGTCGGCGGCGGCGTCGGCGAGGCGGGCGAGTTCGGCTGCGTCGGGGATGTCGTCGTCGCCGAGGAACAGGGCGCGGTCCAGTGGCCGGCCCAGCACCAGGAACGCGAAGTGGGTGGCGGCCAGTTCCGGGTCGGCGGCGCGCAGCAGTCCCCGCCCGGCCAGCCGGCCGAAGCTGTCGGCCAGGCCGGCCAGGGTGCGTTCCGGTGCCCGGTCGTAGTAGGCGCGGGCCAACTCGCGCAGCCGGTGCGCCTCGCCGATCACCATGCGCCGCAGTCGCAGCACCTCGGGCCGTAGCACCGCGGCCAGGTAGCGCCTGGCCAGCGCGTGCAGGTCGGCGGCCAGGTCGTCGGTGCCGGCCAGCGCGTCGACGTCGGCCAGGAACGGCCCGCCCGCCTGGTCCAGCGTGCCCAGCACGATCTCGGTGAACAGCAGTTCCTTGTCGGTGAACTGCTTGTAGACCGTCTGCTTGGACACGGCGGCCAGCGCGGCGATCTCGTCCATGCTGGTGCCCTGGTAGCCCTGGCGCAGGAACAGCGTCCGCGCCGCCGTCCGGATCGCCGCCCGCTTGCGACCGGTTCTGGTGTCGTCGACCATGGTGCAGTACTGTACGGTCCAGTACTGAAGACGGACAGGGGAGGGTCATGCGCTTCCACGGCAGGGTCGCGTTGAACGGGAAGACCGCCACCGGCATCGAGGTGCCGCCCGAGGTGGTCGAGGGCCTGAACGGCGGGAAGCGGCCCGCCGTGACCGTCACGCTGAACGGCGGCTACACCTACCGGTCGACCATCGGGTCGATGGGCGGTCGCTACCTGATCTCGGTGAGCGCCGACGTGCGCGGCAAGGCGGGTGTCGCCGCGGGCGACGAGGTGGACGTCGACGTCGAACTGGACACGGCGCCGCGCGAGGTCACCGTGCCGGCCGATCTCGCCGCCGCGCTGGACGCCGACCCGGTCGCGCGCCGGGTGTTCGACGGCCTGTCGTACAGCCACAAACAGCGGTACGTGCTGTCGGTCGAGGACGCCAAGACGCCCCAGACGCGGCAGCGGCGGATCGGCAAGACCATCGAGACGCTGAAGGCCAAGTAGGACTCAGTTGCGCGCCAACGAGATCGCCGGCGGAACGGGCGCGTCCAGCGAGTCGATCCGGGTGCCCTTGCGGTAGCCGCCGAACAGGATGCCCAGCAGTAGCAGCAGGACCACGGCGACGAACACCCAGAACCAGACCGATCCCCGCATGGTCCGCCGTGTGCGCATGGTGCCTCCCGCCGTCCGGCTTCGTGGTACCACTGGTCCGTCCGCGGCAAACCTGGTCGAGCCCTGGTTGAGCCCCGGCGGCAGCGGGAATCTCCCGGCCATGAACAGGTGGACCAGGCGGCTGGTCGCGGCCGGCATCGTGGTGGTCGTGGCGCTCGCCGTCGCACTCGTCGGCTCGGCGGTGCACCTGTTTCCCCAGCTGCGCAACCCGTTCGCGGAGCAGACCACCGAGCGGTCCGGTCCGGTGCTGCTCACGTCGATCCAGCAGTTGTCCCGCTACGAGGCGGCCAGCGGCACGTTCCAGGTGGTCGTGGACATCTCGTCCGGATCGTCGTTCCTGCCGCGGTTCCTGGTGGGCAGCGACACGATGTTCATCGGCGTCGGCACCGACAACGCGTTCGTCGACTTCGGCCGCCTCAAGGGCGATGACGTCCGGGTCTCGCCCGACCGCACCGCCGCCACGCTCACGCTGCCGCCGGCCCAACTGGAGCAGGCCAACCTGAACGTCAAGCAGTCCTACGTGTTCGCGCAGCAGCAGGGCCTGTTCACCCGCGTCAACCAGTTCCTGTCCGGCAACCCCAACTCCCAGCAGGCCCTCTACGAGTTGGCGCAGCGCGAGATCCACGCGGCCGCGACCAGGAGCCGGATCGTCGCGGACGCGGAACGCAACACCCGGACCATGCTGACCAGCCTGCTCCAGTCGCTCGGATTCAGTACCATCACGGTGAACTTCACGGCGGGCAATCCGAGCTGAGGACACGATGATCGACTTCACCAGTGGCACTCCGGTGCCGGGTGACCTGGATGTCCACTGGATCCACGGCTCGCCGTCCCCGCGCCGCAACACCGACCCGCCGATCCAGGTGCACGCCCACGACGAGCACACGTTCGTGCTGCGCCAGAACAAGGCGGTGCACTACGAGGCGCCGTTCCTGTACCTGTTGTGCGGCAACGACCGCGCCATCCTGTTCGACACCGGCGCCACCGCCGACCCGGCCCGGTTCCCGTTGCGCGCCACCGTCGACGGGCTCATCGCGGACTGGCTGGCGGCCCACCGGAGGGCGCACTACGAACTCGTCGTCGCGCACACCCACGGCCACGGCGACCACTTCGCCGCCGACGGCCAGTTCGCCGACCGGCCGAACACCACGATCGTCGGCGTGCCGCAGGAGGACGTGGCCGGGTTCTTCGGGTTCACCGACTGGCCGGCCCAGGTGGTGACGTTCGACCTGGGTGGCCGGGTGCTGGAGATCACCGGCATCCCCGGCCACCACGCGGCGTCGATCGCGGTGTTCGACCCGTGGACGGGATTCCTGCTCACCGGTGACACGGTGCTGCCGGGCCGGCTCTACGTCCGCGACTTCCCGGTGTTCCTGGACAGCATCCGCCGGCTGGTCGCGTTCGCCGACGCCCGGCCGGTGACCTGGCTGATGGGCTGTCACGTCGAGATGACCACGAAGCCCGGCCGCGACTACCCGATCGGCGCGACCTACCAGCCGCGCGAGGCGCCGTTGCCGATGGCACCGGACCGGCTGGCCGCGGTGCTGGCCGCCGCCGAGTCGGTGGCGGACCGGCCGGGGGTGCACACGTTCGACGACTTCGTCATCTACCACGGGCGGTGCCGCGGCGCGATTCCGTTGCAGACGGCCAGGTTCCTGGGCAGCCGGGTGGGCAACGCCGTGCGCGCGCTGGTCCGTCACGGCTTGCGGCCCACGCCGGCGTAGCGGCCGGAGTTCTCCGGATGGTCACCCACGTCGGCGTGCTGGTCGCCCGCCAGGATCAGCGCACGGTGCGCGACCGCGACCGCCTCGTTGTCCACGTAGACGACCCGACCCCGGTCAGCGGTCCGGGATGGGCGGGTTCGGCTGCCGGGGCCGTGTTTCGATCGGTCAGTCCGGCGTCACCCGGGCCAGCACGGCCGAACGCAGTTCGGCCGGATCGGTGCCGAGCCGGACGAGCACCTGGTAGCCGTACCCCTCGTCGTCGTGCAGCACGCCGAGCATCAGGTGTTCCGGGCCGATTCGCTCGTTGCCCAGGGTGATCGACTCGCGCAGCGTGTACTCCAGGGTTCGCTTGGCCCGGAGGGTGAATCCGGGCCGGGGGAACTTGAACCGGCCGGGACCGAACGTCTCGTCGGCGCGCCGCCGGATCTCGGCCACGTCGATGCCGATCGTGGCCAGCGCCTCGATCGCCGGCCGCCCGCCGCTGGTGTCGGTGCCGGCCTCGGTGAGCAGCCGGACGGTCTCGTCGCGCGCCCGGTCCGGTGTGACGCCGTGTTCGCCGAGCACGTCCCGCGCGATGCCGTCGGTGGTCCTGGTCAGGCCGAGCAGCAGGTGTTCGGTGCCGATGAAGTCGTGCCCGAGGGTGACCGCCTCGTCCTGGGCGAAGGTCACGGCCTGCTTGGCCCTGTCGGTGAACCGTTCGAACATGTCTAGTCCTCCAAGCCCGTCACCTTGCGCCGGTGCGCGTGCTTCTCGTGCACCGACTGGCGGCTCACCCGCAGCGCGGTCGCGATGTCCTGCCAGGACCAGCCCTGGTCCCGCGCGTTGTCCACGTGCAGCCGTTCCAGCTCCTCCAGCAGCCGCCGCAGTGCCACCACGGCCGGCAGCCCGACCGCGGGGTCCTTGTTGCTCACCAGGCTGGCCAGCTCGGCCGGTGCGTCTTCGTTCGGCATGTCTGTCAAGGTATCCTGACACCTGGCAAGCGTCAAGGAACCCTGACAGGTGGAATATCCGGGCGGGAAGGGGGTTTGATGCCGACATGGCCATCGAACTCGGGAGGCTCGGCGTCTGGCGCCGGGCAGACTTCAGTCCGGAACTCGCCGTCGAGGTGGAGCGGCTCGGCTACGGAGCCATCTGGATCGGCGGATCACCCGGCGGCGACCTGGAGCTCATCGAGCGGTTGCTGGACGCGACCGAACGGATCACCCTCGCCACCGGCATCGTGAACATGTGGAAGGACGACGCCGCGCCGATCGCGGCCGCCTACCACCGGATCACCGCCAAACATCCGGACCGGTTCCTGCTCGGCGTGGGCATCGGCCACCCGGAGGCCGTCAAGGAGTACCGCAAGCCCTACGACACCATCGTCCGTTACCTGGACGACCTGGACGCGGCCGGCGTGCCGGTGGCCGGCCGGGCACTCGCCGCCCTGGGTCCGAAGGTGCTGAAGCTGGCCGCCGAGCGCACCGCCGGCGCCCACCCGTACCTGACCACCCCGGAACACACCCGCGAGGCCCGCCAGGTGCTCGGCTCCGGCCCGCTGCTCGCGCCGGAGCAGAAGGTGGTGCTGGAGACCGATCCGGTGCGAGCCCGGGAGATCGGCCGGCCCGCCGTCGCCAAGCCCTACCTGGGCCTGGTCAACTACACCAACAACCTGCGCCGGCTCGGCTGGACCGACGAGGACCTCGCCGACGGCGGCAGCGACCGGCTGGTCGATGCGCTCGCCATTCACGGCGACGGCGAGGCGCTGGCCGCGGGCGTCACCGCGCACCTGGACGCCGGGGCCGACCACGTGTGCATCCAGGCGCTGGGACCGGAACCGCTGCCCGCCTACCGCGCGGTGGCCGAGGTGCTGCTCGCGTCCTGAGTGACTGACCGGGGGGTCGGCGTCGCGCTCGCCGCCGTGGTACCGCTCTCGGCCGCCACCAGTTGGCGGTGGCCGGTGGACAGCACCACGATGGCGAGCGCGACGGACCCCGCTCCCACGTAGAACGGCACGTGCACGTTGAACGCGGTGACCAGCTTGCTGGCCACGTACGGCGCCAGCCCACCGCCGATGAACCGCACGAACCCGTAGGCCGCCGAGGCGACCGGCCGTTCCACCGGTGCCACCAGCATCACCGCCTGGGTGGTGAGCGTGTTGTTGAGGCCGATGATCGCGCCGGAGGCGATCACCGCCACGATCAGCGTGAGTCGGCTGGACGTGCCGGCGCCGATCACCACCAGCAGGACGGCCAGCACGGCGAAGCTGACGTAGAGCGTGTTCGGCGTGCCGAACCGGCGTTGCAGCCGCTGCGCCACGAACACGGCGAAGATCGCCACCAGGATGCCCCAGCCGGTGAACACGTAGCCGAGCTGGTGGATGCTCAGGTGCATCGGGAACGGCGTGTAGGCGAGCAGGGTGAAGAAGCCCCAGTTGTAGCAGAGCGCCGCCAGGCTCATCGTGGCCAGGCCGCGGTGCCGCAGCGCCCGGATCGGGTCGAGGATCGACGTCCGCCGGCTCGGTGCCGGCGTCGCGCCGACGAACACCACGGTCGCCGCCAGGGAGATCGCCATCAGCACGGTGACGCCGAAGAACGGGCCGCGCCAGCTGATCGCGCCCAGCTCGCCGCCGACCAGCGGGCCGAGCGCGATGCCGACGCCCAGCGCGGTCTCGTAGAGGATGATCGCGCCGCTGAACCCGCCGGACGCGGCACCGATGATCACCGCCAGGGACGTGGCGATGAACAGCGCGTTGCCCAGGCCCCAGCCGGCGCGGAAGCCGATGATGCCGCCGATGGTGTCGGTCGAGCCGGCCAGCGCGCTGAACGTGACGATCAGGACCAGCCCGGCGACGAGGGTCCGCTTGCCGCCGATCCGGCTGGACACCCATCCGGTGACCAGCATCGCGACGGCGGTGACCACCAGGTAGCTGGTGAACAGCAGTTCCACCTGGGGCGGTGAGGCGTGCAGTTGCGTCGACAGCGCGGGCAGGATCGGGTCGACCAGGCCGATGCCCATGAACGACACGACACAGGCGAACGCCACCGCCCACACGCCCTTGGGCTGCCGGAACGGGCTGGCCGCCGGTGCGTCGTGCGCTGTCATGCGGTCTCCTCGCGGGTGGGGGGATTGCCGAGTTCGTGCAGCCGGTGCAGGGCCGGCAGGGCGGCGGCCAGTGCGGCTCGGTCCTCTTCGGACAGTTGGTCGACCAGGGCGGCGAGCCGTTCCGCGCCGTGCTGCCGCCGGGTGCGCAGGTGCTCCCGGCCGGCGTCGGTCAGCGCGACGAGCACCACCCGCCGGTCGGCCGGATCGGGGCGCCGCTCGACCAGCCCGGCCCGTTCCAGCCCGGTGACCAGCGAGGTCATCGACGGCTGGGCGATGCCCTCGACCGCGGCCAGGTCGGTCAGCCGCAGCGGACCGGTCCGGCTCAGCGTCGACATGGTCGACGCCGACGTGAGGCTGATGTCCCTGGACCGGCCCCGGATCGCGACGACGACGAGCCCGTACAGGGTCTCGCCGAGCGCCCGCTGGACGTCCACCGCCGACTGTGCCACGAGAAGAAGTATAGGCCATCTATATAGAGATTCTATGGTTCTCGGCCAGTGGACGCCTTGCCCCGCTGAGCTACCGTCGGCTGGTGAAGCAGATCCATCTCGCGGCGCACTTCCCCGGCGTGAACAACACGACCGTGTGGAGCGACCCCGAGTCGGGCAGCCAGATCGAGTTCGCCTCGTTCGCCCACCTCGCCCGCACGGCGGAACGGGCCAAGTTCGACTTTCTCTTTCTGGCCGAGGGACTGCGGCTGCGCGAGCAGGGCGGCCGGATCTACGACCTGGACGTCGTCGGCCGGCCGGACACGTTCACCGTGCTCGCCGCACTCGCGGCCGTCACCGACCGGCTCGGGCTGGCCGGCACGATCAACTCCACGTTCAACGAGCCCTACGAGGTGGCCCGCCAGTTCGCCACCCTCGACCACCTGTCCGCCGGTCGCGCCGCGTGGAACGTCGTCACGTCGTGGGACGCCTTCACCGGCGAGAACTTCCGCCGCGGCGGCTTCCTGCCGCAGGACCAGCGGTACGCGCGGGCCGAGCAGTTCCTGCGCGCCACCTGGACACTGTTCGACTCCTGGCGCGGTGACGAGATCGTCGCCGACAAGGCCACCGGCCGGTTCCTGCGCGACCCGGCGGCCGGCTCGTTCGACCACCACGTCGAACACTTCGACATCAGCGGCCGGTTCAACGTGCCCAGG
This sequence comes from Pseudonocardiaceae bacterium, assembly GCA_035273045.1. Classification (GTDB taxonomy): domain Bacteria; phylum Actinomycetota; class Actinomycetes; order Mycobacteriales; family Pseudonocardiaceae; genus DATEPR01. Next base: position 16,122 of record DATEPR010000193.1, read on the forward strand.
TCACCGCAGGGCCGGCCGGTGATCTTCCAGGCCGGCGACTCGGACGCCGGCCGCGAGTTCGCCGCCCGCGCCGCCGACGCGATCTTCAGCCGCTACGCCAAGCCCGAGGACGCCCAGGCGTTCTACGCCGACGTGAAGGGCAGGCTCGCCAAGTACGGCCGCACCCCGGACGAACTGAAGATCCTGCCCGCCACCACGTTCGTGCTCGGCGACACCGAGGCCGAGGCCAAGGAGAAGGCCGAGGTGATCCGGCGCCAGCAGGTGAGCGGCCAGACCGCGATCAAGTTCCTGGAACAGGTGTGGAACCGCGACCTGTCCGGCTACGACCCGGACGGCCCGCTGCCCGACGTCGACCCGCTGGTGGACGGCACCACCGTCGCACCGGGCCGGGCCAGCGTGCGCACGTACCGCGACCCGATGGCCACCGCCCGGGAATGGCGGGAACTGGCCGAGGCCAAGGGACTGTCCATCCGGGAACTGGTCATCGCCACCACCGGCCGGCAGAACTTCGTCGGCACGCCCGACCAGGTCGCCACCACCATGAACGACTTCGTCCAGGCCGACGGCTGCGACGGCTTCATCCTGGTGCCGCACCTGACACCGGGCGGGCTGGACGACTTCGCCGACCGGGTGGTGCCGCTGCTCCAGGAACGCGGCGTGTTCCGCACCGACTACACCGGACCGACCCTGCGCGACCACCTCGGCCTGCCCACCCCGGCCTGAAAACCGGTTGGCGACCGTCGGTGGCGTTGCCTACTGTCCCGGCCATGGTCACCATGATGACGATGCGCCGTGCGCGCGGCAGGGCGGTCGCGCCGGGCGTGGGGATGGCATCCGCTCGTTGACGAGTGGGCGGGGCGGATCGTCGCCGACTCCGGGGTGCGACCGGGCGAACTGGTCGTGGACGTCGGCGCCGGGCACGGTGCCATCACCGCTCATCTGGTCTCCGCCGGCGCCAGGGTCGTCGCCGTCGAACTGCACCCCGGCCGGGCCGCGCACCTGCGTGCCAGGTTCGCCGGTGCGGACGTGACCGTGGTCCACGCCGACGCGGCCGAGTTCCGCTGGCCGCACCGCCCGTTCCGGGTGGTCGCCAGCCCGCCCTACGGGGTGGGCAGCGCGGTGCTGCGCGCCCTGCTGGCACCCGGTTCCCGGCTGGTGGCGGCCGACCTGGTGCTGCAACGGGCGGTCGTCCGGCGGTACGCCGAAGGCAGGGCACCCGGTGCCGGGCGGTGGCGGCGCCGGTGGGACGTGCGGCAGGGCAGACCGCTGCCCAGGCACGCCTTCCGGCCGCCGCCGCAGGTCGACTCCGGCGTCCTGGTGATCCGTCGAGCTTGATCTCGACCTAACTGGAGGGTGAACGATGTCCGCATGAGAGCCGTGCTGCTGACCGAGTTCGGGCCGCCAGGCGTGCTGGTCGCCACCGACCTCCCCGACCCGCGGCCGTCCGCCGGGCAGGTCGTGGTGCGGGTGGCGTTCGCCAACATCACGTTCGTCGAAACCCAGGTGCGCGCCGGCCGCGGTCCCGGACCGGCCGGCAGCCTGGTGCCGCCGTTCGTGCCGGGCAACGGCGTCGGCGGCACGGTCACCGCCGTCGGCCCCGGAGTCGACCCCGGCCTGCTCGGCCGGCGCGTGGTCACCGCCACCGGCGGCGCGGGCGGGTACGCGGAAGCGGTCGCC
>DATEPR010000194.1:0-5657 GCA_035273045.1 Pseudonocardiaceae bacterium
GCGCCTTCGCCCACGCCGGCCGCGCCGCGACCGGCCGCGACCACGAGGCCCCTGACCACGACGACACCCCCGCCCACGACCACACCGCCGCCGACGACCACCACCACGCCACCGCCGCCGACCACGACACCGCCGCCGACCACGACACCGCCGCCGACCACCACGACGTCGGCCCCGCCCGCCGCCACGACCGATCCGCCGCCGACCACGACGACGACCCCGCCGCCGGCCTCGCCCGATCCGGCCGAGTCCACCACGACGACGACCACGACCCCGCCGCCGACGACCACCAGCGCCGCCGGCTGAGCGTCAGTGGGCCACGACCACCCTGCCCAGCTCGGCGGGCGTGGCGAGCAGGTCGTGCCTGGGCAGGACCCGGACCGTGTAGCCGACCGCACCCGCGTTCGGCAGCGGCACGTCGGCCTCGTACCTGCCGTCCTGGTCGTGCCGCATCGGCACCGTCACCACGTCGTACAGCTCGCCGGACTCGTCCACCCGGCCGAACACGGCCTGCACGTCGAACTCGTCGGCCAGCAGCTCGCCGTGCTCCACGGTCGCGCACACCCGCACCGGCGTGCCGACCAGCGGCGGCACCGAGTCCGCGTTTACCAGTTCCAGGTCGGCCACCCGGACGTGGGCCCAGTGGGCGCGCAGCCGCTCCCGGTAGCCGGCCAGGGCACGTGCCCCGCGGAAGCCGTCGGCCGTGGTCACCTCGGTGGACCGGCCCGCGGGCACGTACAGGTTCGTCACGTACTCGCGCACCATCCGCTCGGCCCGCACCCGCGGCCCGAGCGTGAGCAGCGTGTGCCGCACCCGGTCCAGCCAGCCCAGCGGCAGGCCGTCGGTCCGCTCGTAGAACAACGGCAGCACCTGGCGGTCCAGCAGGTCGTAGAGCGCGGTGGCCTCCAGGTCGTCGCGCCGGTTGGGGTCGGCGACGTCCTCGGCCGTGGGGATCGCCCAGCCGTCCCGGCCGTCGTAGCACTCGTCCCACCAACCGTCCCGAATGGACAGGTTCAGGCCGCCGTTGAGCGCCGACTTCATGCCGGACGTGCCGCACGCCTCCAGCGGTCGCACCGGGTTGTTCAGCCACACGTCGCAACCCCAGTACAGGTACCGGGCCATGGACATGTCGTAGTCGGGCAGGAACACGATCCGGTGGCGCACGGCGGGATCGTCGGCGTAGCGCACGATCTCCTGGATCAGGGCCTTGCCGCCGTCGTCGGCCGGATGCGACTTGCCAGCGACCACCAACTGCACCGGCCGCGCCGGGTCCAACAGCAGTGAACGCAGTCGGTCGGGGTCGCGCAACATCAGCGTCAGCCGCTTGTAGGTCGCGGCCCGCCGGGCGAAGCCGACCGTCAGCACGTCCGGGTCGAACACCGAGTCGACCCAGTCCAGTTCCAGCGCGGACGAGCCACGCGCCAGGCGGGACGCGCGGACCCGCCGCCGTACCTCGGCCACCAGCCGGTCGCGCAACTGGCAGCGCAGCTCCCACAGCCGCGCGTCGCTGACGTCCACCGTGCCGTCGATCAACGGCTGCATCTGGGGCGCCGCCCAGGTCGGCCCGTGCACGCCGTTGGTGACCGAACCGATCGGCACCTCGGCCTCGTCGAAACCGGGCCACAGGCCGTGGAACATGGCGCGGCTGACCTCGCCGTGCAGCCGGGACACCCCGTTGGCCCGCTGCGCCAGCCGCAGGCCCATGTGCGCCATGTTGAACATGCCGGGGTTGTCCTCGGCACCCAGCGCCAGGATCCGGTCCACCGGCAGGCCGGGCAGCAGCCGGCCGGAGCCGAAATAGTGCTGGACGAGGTCGACGGGGAACCGGTCGATGCCGGCCGGCACCGGCGTGTGCGTGGTGAACACCGTGCCGGCGCGCACCGCGGACAGCGACTCGTCGAAGCCCAGGCCGGGCGCGGCCACCAGTTCCCGGATGCGCTCCAGCCCGAGGAAGCCGGCGTGCCCCTCGTTGGTGTGGAACACGACCGGGCTGGGGTGGCCGGTCAACTGGCAGTACCGGCGGACCGCGCGCACGCCGCCGATGCCGGCCAGGATCTCCTGGCGGATGCGGTGGTCCTGGTCGCCGCCGTACAGCCGGTCGGTCACCTCGCGCAGGTCGGGGTCGTTGCCGTCGACGTCGGAGTCGAGCAGCAGCAGCGGCACCCGGCCCACGGCGGCCACCCACACCCTGGCCCGCAGCGCCCGGTCGGCCGGTATCGGCACGGCGATCTGCACCAACTCGCCGGACGGCTCGCGCAGCGGCGCCAGCGGCAGCGAACGCGGGTCGATCGCCGGGTAGTGCTCCTGCTGCCAGCCCTCGGCGGACAGGGTCTGCCGGAAGTACCCGTGCCGGTACAGCAGGCCCACGCCGATCAGCGGCACGCCCAGGTCGGAGGCTGCCTTGAGGTGGTCGCCGGCCAGCACGCCGAGGCCGCCGGAGTAGTTGGGCAGCGTCGCGTTGACGCCGAACTCCATCGAGAAGTACGCGATCGACGCCGGCCGGTCCCGCTCGGCGCCGTACCAGGACGGCCCGGTCAGGTAGCCGGACAGGTCCGCGGCCGCGGCGTCGCAGGCCGCCACGAACGCCTCGTCGCCGGCCAGTTCGGCGAGGCGGTCGGCCGGCACGTCGGCCAGCAGTCGCAGCGGGTCGCCGCCGGTGCTCGCCCACAGGTCGGGGGAGACGGCGGCGAACAGGTCCCTGGTCGGCTGGTGCCAGGTCCAGCGGAGATTGGTGGCGAGTGTGTCCAGCGGGGCCAGCCGGGCCGGGAGGCTGGCGCGGACGGTCAACCGGCGAACGGCACGCATGTCGACGCACCCTATCCGGCGACCCCGTCCGTGGCGCCGATCACCCGGTCGTGTGTCGGTTATGTCATGATTGCGAGTTTGCGCACGAAATTCCGCGCAGGTGTATCGGTCCTGCTCGCTGGGTAACTACGCTGAGCAGGTCCCCGACGACGGCGGGCAAGATCGACACGGGCACACTCACGGCACCGTGACACACCGGGTGCCACGGACGGAAGGAGCGTGGTCCATGACCGGTCGGCTCGGCATCGACGACGTCACCCCGGCGGTGAGTTGTGGCCGCTACCCGGCCAAAGCCGTGATAGGTGAGCATGTGCCGGTCGCCGCGACGGTGTGGCGGGACGGGCACGACGCGGTCGCGGCCACGGTTGCCTGGCGCGGCCCGGACGACCGGGTCGCCAGGCTCACCCGGATGGCCGGGGTCGGCATCGGTCTGGACCGGTTCACCGCGACGATCGTCCCGGACCGCGAGGGCCTGTGGACGTACCGGGTGGACGCCTGGAGCGACCCGTGGTCGACCTGGCGGCACGCCGTCGAGGTGAAGATCGCCGCCGGGCAGGACGCCGGTGAGCTGTACAACGACCTGGAGACCGGCGCCCGCCTGCTGGACCGGGTCGCCCGCCGGCCGGACCGCAGGCTGGACCGGGTGCTGCTGGCCGGCGCCGCGGTCGCGCTGCGGGACGAGGAGCTGCCGCTGGCCGAGCGGGTCGGTCCGGCGCTGGCGGACGAGGTGCTCGACGTCATGCACGAGTACCCGGTGCGCGAACTGGTCACCAAGGGCCGGACGATGCACCTGCTGGTGGACCGCAAACGGGCCGCGTTCGGCTCCTGGTACGAGATGTTCCCCCGCTCCACCGGTGGCCTGGACGAGTCCGGCCGGCCGGTGCACGGCACGTTCGCCACGGCCGCCGCCGCGCTGGACCGGATCGCGGCCATGGGGTTCGACGTCGTCTACCTGCCGCCCATTCACCCGATCGGCCGGGTCAACCGGAAGGGTGCCAACAACACGCTGCTCGCCGGGCCGCAGGACGTCGGCTCGCCGTGGGCGATCGGCTCGGACGAAGGCGGCCACGACGCCATCCACCCGGAGCTGGGCACCGAGGAGGACTTCGACGCGTTCGTCGCCCGGGCCGGTGAGCTGGGCATGGAGGTCGCCCTGGACCTGGCGCTGCAGACCGCGCCGGACCACCCGTGGGTGCTCAAGTACCCGGAGTTCTTCACCACCCGCCCGGACGGCACCGTCGCGTACGCGGAGAACCCGCCCAAGAAGTACCAGGACATCTACCCACTCAACTTCGACAACGACCCGCAGGGCATCTACGCCGAGGTGCTGCGGGTCGTGCTGCACTGGGTGGACCACGGGGTGCGGATCTTCCGGGTGGACAACCCGCACACCAAGCCGCCGGACTTCTGGGCACGGCTGATCGACTCGGTCAAGGACGCCCACCCCGACGTGCTGTTCCTGTCCGAGGCGTTCACCCGGCCGGCGGTCCTGTGGGGCCTGGCCCGGCTCGGGTTCACCCAGAGTTACACCTACTTCACCTGGCGGACCAGCAAGGAGGAGCTGATCGAGTTCGGCGTCGACCTGCTCGACCACGTCGACGAGGGCCGGCCGAACCTGTTCGTGAACACCCCGGACATCCTGCACGAGTCGTTGCAGGGCGGCGGCCCCGGCATGTTCGCCCTGCGGGCGGCGCTGGCCGCGCTGATGTCGCCGTCCTGGGGTGTCTACTCGGGGTACGAGTTGTACGAGCACGTGCCGGTGCGGCCGGGCAGCGAGGAGTACCTGAACTCGGAGAAGTACGAGCTGCGGCCCCGCGACTTCGCCGGCGCCCTGGCCGAGGGCCGCTCACTGGAGCCGTGGCTGCGCCGGCTCAACGAGATCCGGCGGGCGCACCCGGCGCTGCAACAGCTGCGCACGCTGCGGTTCCACCACGTGGACAACGACGCCCTGATCGCCTTCTCGAAGCAGGACCCGGCCACCGGGGACACCGTCGTGTCGGTGATCACCCTGGACCCGTTCGGCGCCCAGGAGGGCACCCTGTGGCTGGACCTGCCGGCGCTGGGTTTCGAGTGGTACGACCGGCTGCTCGCGCACGACGAGGTCAGCGGTGAGACCTGGCACTGGGGCCAGGCCAACTACGTCCGGCTGGAGCCATGGCGCGCGGTGGCGCACGTGGTGGCGATCAGACGCCCGGAAGCCTGACGGACCGGGCCGACGCACGTCCTCTCCACCACCCGCGTCCCCGGCGCAGGGTGGCCGCAGCTCACGCCGACGAGGTGGAACTCGTGATCGAAGACCCCTTCACCGACTCGTTGCAGGACACGTCCCGGCAGGACAACCCGCGACCGGACGCGGCACTCGGCCTGGAGGGCGTGCCGCACACCGGTGAGGCCATCACCGAGGACGGCATCCTGATCGAGCCGCAGGCGGAGGACTTCCGCTCCGCCATGGAGGCGCCCGGGGCGCCGGAATGGTTCAAGGGGGCCGTGTTCTACGAGGTGCTGGTCCGGGCGTTCCGCGACTCCAACGGCGACGGCACCGGCGACCTGCGCGGTCTGGCCAGCAAGCTGGACTACATCCAGTGGCTCGGCGTGGACTGCCTGTGGCTGCCGCCGTTCTACGCCTCGCCGCTGCGGGACGGCGGCTACGACATCAGCGACTTCCGTGCCGTGCTGCCGGAGTTCGGCAGCGTCGAGGACTTCGTGTACCTGCTGGACGAGGCGCACGCCAGGGGCATCAGGGTGATCACCGACCTGGTGCTCAACCACACCTCGGACGCGCACCCGTGGTTCCAGCAGTCGCGGACCGAACCAGACGGCCCGTACGGCAACTACTACGTGTGGAGCGACGA
>DATEPR010000195.1:0-7336 GCA_035273045.1 Pseudonocardiaceae bacterium
GAGCTCGCCGTACCTGGTGCCGCCCGGGCCGTGGTCATCGTCATGGCACAGCCAGGTTAGCAAGTTCCGGCGACCGGACGGCCCGCGTCGCCGCCGAATCCGTTCCGCCGTCCACCTGGTGAACTACCCGTGGACCTCACCGAGAATGGCCACCAGGGTGGTGCACAGCAGCAGGTGCACCTGTTCCCTGGTGAGCGTCCGGCTGACCAGCCACTCCCTGCTCGCCGCCTTCGCCATGCCGGAGAACGACCGGATCATCGCGCGCAGCTCCTCGCGGCCCTCCGTGATGCCGGCCAGCCCGACGGTCTCCAACATGCGGTCGGCGGCGATCTCGTCCGCCTCCTGCATGATCCGCTCCACGTCCGGGTCGCGGCCGTAGCCGCCGGTGCCGATGGCGGCCAGCCACATGGCACTGTTGCGCTCGATCACCGACAGGAACCGGTCCATGCTGGCCGCGACCCGCTCCTCCAGGGTGCCGCGGGGCAGCCGTTCCACCGCGTACTCCGGAATGAACATCAGGTCCCGCACGACTTCCAGGTACAGCTCGCGCTTGGTGCCGAAGTAGTGGTTGATGAGGCCGCGCGCCACGCCGCTCTGCCTGGCCAGTTCGGTGGTGGACACGGCCTCGTAGTGCCGTTCGCCGAACAGCCGGCGCGCGCACGCCAGGATCTGCGCCCGGCGCTCGTCCGGTTCCAGGCGGCGCCAGCGCGGTGCCGGTTCGGTGGTCATGGGGTCCGTCCCTCCAGCCACGGAAGGTAGCCGGGCAGGTCGGTGTTCACGCGGCCGGGGAAGTTCGGCGGTTCCTTCCGCAGGAACGACGTCACACCTTCGATCACGTCCGGGTTGCCGGCCGCGTCCGCGATCAGCCGCGAGTCCAGGTCCCTGGCCGGGAACGGCGAGTCCAGTGGGGACATGCGGAACAGCAGCTGCCGCGTGACGGCCACCGCGACCGGTGCCGTGGTGGCGACCAGCTCCGCCGCAAGCGCTTGCGCGGCGGGCAACACCTCGTCCGGTTCACACAGTCGGGTGACCAGACCGGCGGCCAGCGCCTCGGCCGCGTCGAACACCCGCCCGCTGACCATCCAGTCCAGCGCCCTGCCCAGCCCGACCAGGCGGGGCAGGAACCAGGTGGACGCGGCCTCCGGCACCAGACCGCGCCGGGTGAACACGTACCCGAACCGGCAGTCCGTCGCGGCCAGCCGGAAGTCGGCCGGCAGGATGATGGTCGACCCGGCGCCGACCGCGATCCCGCGCAGCGCGGCGATGACCGGCTTGTTCAGCGCGTAGATCGCCAGCGAGGCCCGCCCGGCGGGTTCGCGGTACTCCTCCGGGTCGCCGTCCGCCACGGCCAGTTCGCCGCCGGACAGGTCCGCGCCGACGCAGAAGTCCTTGCCGTGTCCGGTGAGGATGACCGCGCGCACGTCGTCGTCGGCGTCCGCCCGCCGGAACGCGGCCGCCAGTTCGTCGCCCATCCGGGCGGTGTAGCCGTTGCGGCGCTCCGGCCGGTGCAGTGCGACGGTCGCCACGCGGTCGGCGACGTCGTAGGTGATCTCCCGGTAGTCGGTCACCGCCACCTCACCTCCGTGATCCTCGTCATGCTAGGTCGCCCCGCGCTCTATTGACAACCCGCCAACAACCCGGAGAATACTGGTCAGTACGCGGACGTACACGCGGGAGGCCCATGCCATGACCGACGACGCATTCATCTACGAGGCGATCCGGACCCCGCGCGGCCGGGGCAAGCAGACGGGCTCGCTGCACGGCACCAAACCGATCTCCCTGGTGGTCGGCCTGATCGACGAGATCCGCCGCCGCCACCCCGGCCTGGACCCGAACACCATCGACGACATCGTGCTCGGCGTCGTGTCGCCGGTCGGCGAGCAGGGCGCCGACATCGCGCGCACCGCCGCGCTGGTCGCCGGCCTGCCGGACACCGTGGGCGGCGTCCAGTTGAACCGGTTCTGCGCCTCCGGCCTGGAGGCCGTCAACACGGCCGCGGTCAAGGTGCGGTCCGGGTGGGACCAGTTGGTGCTGGCCGGTGGTGTCGAGTCGATGTCCCGGGTGCCGATGGGTTCCGACGGCGGCGCCTGGATGTCCGACCCGGAGACCGGCTACGCCACCTACTTCGTGCCGCAGGGCATCGGCGCCGACCTGATCGCCACCATCGAGGGCTTCTCCCGCACCGACGTGGACGCCTACGCCGTGCGCTCCCAGGAGCGGGCCGCCAAGGCGTGGTCCGGCGGTCACTTCGCCAAGTCCGTCGTACCGGTGCACGACCGCAACGGCCTGCCCGTGCTGGACCATGACGAGCACATGCGGCCAGAGTCTACTGTGGAGGGTCTGGCGAAGCTGAAGCCGTCGTTCGCGGACATCGGCGAGATGGGCGGATTCGACGCCGTGGCACTGCAGAAGTACCACTGGGTGGAGCGAATCGACCACGTGCACCACGCGGGCAACTCGTCCGGCATCGTGGACGGCGCCGCGCTGGTGCTGGTCGGCAGCGAGGCCGCCGGCCAGGCGGCCGGATTGGCACCCAAGGCCAGGATCGTCGCCACCGCGACCACCGGCGCCGACCCGACGATCATGCTCACCGGCCCGATCCCGGCGACCCGCAAGGTGCTCGCCACCGCCGGCCTGACCACCGACGACATCGACATCTTCGAGATCAACGAGGCGTTCGCGTCCGTCGTCCTCAAGTACACGCGGGACCTGGAACTGGACCCGGAGCGGGTGAACGTCAACGGCGGCGCGATCGCCATGGGCCACCCGCTCGGCGCCACCGGCGCGATGCTGGTCGGCACCGTCGTGGACGAACTGGAGCGCAGGGACGCCCACCGAGGGCTGGTCACCCTGTGCATCGGCGGCGGCATGGGCGTGGCGACGATCATCGAGAGGGTCTGAGCGTGACCGACAACATGTTCGGCTGGGCGGCCGACGACGACGGCATCGTGGTGCTCACCATGGACGACCCCGACCAGTCGGCCAACACCATGAACGACACGTTCGGCCGTTCCCTGGTCGCCACGATCGACCGGCTGGAGGCGGAGCAGGACTCCATCACCGGCGTGGTGATCACGTCCGCCAAGAAGACGTTCTTCGCCGGCGGCGACCTGAACCTGCTGATCGCCGCCAAGCCGGCGGACGCGGCCCGCATCACCGAGCACCTGGACGCGATCAAGACCCAGTTCCGCCGCCTGGAGACGCTGGGCCGGCCGGTGGTCGCCGCGATCAACGGCGCCGCGCTCGGCGGCGGGTACGAGATCGCCCTGGCCTGCCACCACCGCATCGCGCTGGACGCCAAGGGCAGCCAGATCGGCCTGCCCGAGGTCACCCTGGGCCTGCTGCCCGGCGCGGGCGGCGTGACCAGGACGGTCCGCCTGTTCGGCATCCAGAACGCGCTGCTCAACATTCTGTTGCAGGGCCAGCGGCGCAAGCCGGCCGAGGCGCTGGAACTGGGCATGGTGGACGAGGTCGTGGCCACGCCCGAGGAGATGTTGGCCAGAGCCAAGGAGTGGATCAGGGCCAACCCGGACGCCGCGCAGCCGTGGGACAAACCCGGCTACAAGATCCCCGGCGGCTCGCCGAGCAGCCCGTCGTTCGCCGCCAACCTGCCGGCGTTCCCGGCCAACCTGCGCAAGCAGCTCAAGGGCGCGCCGATGCCCGCCCCGCGCGACATCCTGGCCGCCGCGGTCGAGGGCGCGCAGGTCGACATCGACACCGCCACCCGTGTCGAGACGCAGTACCTGGTCGAACTGGTCACCGGCCAGACGTCGAAGAACATGATCAAGGCGTTCTTCTTCGACCTCCAGCACATCAACTCCGGCGGCTCCCGGCCCTCCGGGTACGACAGGCACACCGCGCACCGCGTCGCCGTCCTGGGCGCCGGCATGATGGGCGCCGCCATCGCCTATGTGTGCGCGCTGTCCGGCCTGGACGTCGTGCTCAAGGACGTGTCGCTGGAGGCGGCGAACAAGGGCAAGGACTACTCGGCGAAGCTCCTGGCCAAGTCGGTGTCCCGCGGCCGCAGGACACAGGCCGCCGCCGACGAGATCCTGGCCAGGATCACGCCCACCGCGGAAGCGGCCGACGTGGCCGGCGCCGACCTGGTCATCGAGGCCGTGTTCGAGAGCCCGGAGCTGAAGAAGAAGGTCTTCGCCGAGATCGAGCAGTACGTGGCGCCGGACGCGGTGCTCGCGTCCAACACGTCCACCCTGCCGATCACCGGCCTGGCCGAGGGCGTCAGCCGGCCGGCCGACTTCGTCGGCATGCACTTCTTCTCGCCGGTGGACAAGATGCCGCTGCTGGAGATCGTGGTCGGCGAGCGGACCAGCGACGCCACCGTGGCCAAGGCATTGGACATCGCCCAGCAGATCCGCAAGACCCCGATCGTGGTCAACGACAGCCGGGGTTTCTTCACCAGCCGCGTCATCGGCACGTTCCTCAACGAGGCCGTCGCGATGGTCGGCGAGGGCGTTCCACCCGCGTCCATCGAGCAGGCCGGCAGCCAGGCCGGCTACCCTGCGCCGCCGTTGCAGCTGATGGACGAGCTCACCCTGACGTTGCCGCGCAAGATCCGCGAGGAGACCAGGGCGGGCGTGGAGGCGGCCGGCGGCACCTGGCAGCCGCACCCGGCGGACGCGGTGATCGACGCGATGGTGGTCGAGTTCGACCGCAAGGGCCGCTCCACCGGTGCCGGTTTCTACTGCTACGACGAGAACGGTAGGCGGACCGGCCTGTGGCCCGGCCTGGCCGAGCGGTTCGGCGGCCACAACCGGGACGTGCCGTTCGTCGATCTTCAGGAGCGGATGCTGTTCGCCGAGGCGCTGGAGACGGTGAAGTGCTTCGACGAGGGCGTGTTGCGCTCGGTGCCGGACGCCAACATCGGGTCCATCTTCGGCATCGGCTTCCCGGCCTGGACCGGTGGCGTGGCGCAGTACGTCGACCAGTACGAAGGTGGCGTCGCCGGGTTCGTGGCCAGGGCGAACGAACTGGCCGACCGGTACGGCGAACGGTTCCGGCCGCCGTCGTCGCTGGTGGACAGGGCGAACGCATGAGTCGTCCACTCAGCGGCCGGACCATCATCATGTCCGGCGGCAGCCGGGGGATCGGGCTGGCCATCGCGGTCCGGGCGGCGGCCGACGGCGCCAACGTCACGCTCATCGCCAAGACCGACCGGCCCGACCCCCGCCTGCCCGGCACGATCCACACGGCCGCCGCCGAGATCGAGCAGGCGGGCGGGAAGGCGCTGCCGTTCGTCGGCGACATCCGCGACGACGACCGGGTCGCCGAGGCCGTCGCCGCCACCGTCGAGCGGTTCGGCGGGATCGACGTCGTGGTGAACAACGCGTCCGCGATCAACCTGGCCAGCGTCGGTGAACTGCCGGCCAAGCGGTACGACCTGATGCTGGACATCAACGCCAGGGGCACGTTCCTGCTCACCTCGCTGGCCCTGCCGCACCTGCTGGAGTCGGCCAACCCGCACGTGCTCACGCTGTCCCCGCCGCTGAACCCGGACCGCCGCTGGCTGCGGGACCACGCCCCCTACACGGTCAGCAAGTACGCCATGACGATGCTCACCCTCGGCGTGGCGGAGCACTACCGGGACCGGGGCGTGGCCGCGAACTGCCTGTGGCCCAGGACCACCATCGCCACGGCGGCGATCCAGAACATCGTCGGCGGCGAGGCGGCCATGGCGGTGTCCCGCCGGCCGGAGATCATGGCCGACGCGGCACACCAGGTGCTCAGCCGGCCGGCCACGGAGTGCACCGGCCAGACCCTGATCGACGAGGACGTGCTGCGGGCCGCGGGTGTGACCGACTTCGCCCGCTACCGGTACGACGGCGCCACCGAGGAACAGCTCCAATCGGACATATTCCTGTCCTGATCCCGGCCGGTGCGAAATCCGTGCCGGTTCCACAGGACGAGCACGGTGCTTGGCAAGGAAACTCTCAGGAAGCAGGAGTGTTCTGGTAGTTGCAACCTCCAGGCACACGTCCACTCCGGGAGCAGGACATGAGCGACTTCGATCCGCGGTGGTCCGCGGGTGGCCGGGACGACCCCGACCGCCAGCAGGGGGAACCGGGACAGCGGGGCGAGTCCGGTGCGCAGGCAGGTGACCCGTACCAGCCGTATCCCGGCTACTACGGCCACCACGACTACCGGTCCGGCGCCGGCCTCGGCGACCCGTCCCGGGGCGACACCTGGTCCGGCTACACCTACCCGGGGGCCTATCCCGGCTCCGGCCAGCAGGGTGATTATGGTCACACCTCACGGTTCGACCAGCCCGGTTGGTCGCAGCAGGGCGGCCAGTGGACCCACCAGTACCCGCAGTACCTGCCCTACCAGCAGCGGCGCCGCCACCCGTTCCGGTCCAGCCTCATCGCGATCGGGGCGATCGGCCTGTCCGTGCTGATCGGGCTGGGCATCGGCCGGCTGGCGTGGCCGTCGGACTCGTCGGACGGCGTGCTCAACGGCGGCAACCAGAACTTCGGCTCCACCGAGCCGCCGGCCCAGAGCGGTTCCGGCACGACGTCCATCGACCCGTCGGCCGTGGCGAAGAAGGTCGACCCGGGCCTGGTGGACATCAACACCGTGCTGGGCTACCAGAACGCCGAGGCCGCCGGCACCGGCATCGTGCTCACCCCGAACGGCGAGATCCTCACCAACAACCACGTCGTCGAGGGCGCGACCAGCATCAAGGTCACCGACGTCGGCAACGGCCGCACCTACAACGCCTCCGTCGTCGGCTTCGACCGCACCGAGGACATCGCGGTCCTCCAACTGGTCGGGGCGTCCAACCTGCCGACCGAGACCCTTGGCGACTCGTCCAAGGTGCGGGTCGGGGACGTCGTCGTCGGCATCGGCAACGCGGGCGGCGCCGGTGGCACGCCCAGCGCCGCCGCCGGCCGGGTGACCGCGCTGAACCAGTCGATCACCGCGAGCGACGACTCCAGCGGCGCGTCGGAGCAGCTCACCGGCCTGATCCAGACCGACGCCAACATCCAGTCCGGTGACTCCGGCGGTGCGCTGGTGAACAGCGCCGGCCAGGTCATCGGCGTGGACACGGCCGCGTCCGGCGGCTTCCAGTTCGGCGGCGACGGCGCGTTCGGCCCGGGCGGTCAGGGTCAGCGCAACGGCCACCAGGGCTTCGCGATCCCGGTCGACCACGCCATCACCATCGCCCACCAGATCATCGGCGAGAAGGCGTCCAACACCGTCCACATCGGACCCACCGCGTTCCTCGGTGTCACCGTCGGCAACGCGGGCCAGGACGACCAGTTCGGCCAGGGCAGCGGCGCCGGCCAGGGCGCCGAGATCGGCAACACGGTGCCCAACG
>DATEPR010000196.1:0-3050 GCA_035273045.1 Pseudonocardiaceae bacterium
CGCCACCAAGCTGCCGGCGCACTATCCCGCGCACCGGGCCCGCGTCGACGACTTCCACCGCCGCGGCGACATCCTGATGATCGGTACGTTCGCCGACCCGCAGAGCCAGGGATCGATGGCCATCTTCGCCAGCCGGGAGGCCGCGGAGGCCTTCGTGTCCGGCGACCCGTTCGTGCTGAACGGCGTGGTGAAGAGCTACGAGATGCGGGAGTGGAACGACATCCTGACCTAGCCGTTCGCCCTCCGGGCGGCGGATCGATCGCCCGGTCCGGCGTGGTCGCGCCAGAGCTCTGTCCGGCCACAGCGCCGGATGCGACGCGGCGACGGCCATGCGGCCCGGGCGGCCCGCCGTGCGCCTGCCGGTGCTGTTACGGCACGCCACTGTCGTGGTGGCGGCCGGCCTCCAGGCGCTCGGCGGGCGTGAGGTCCTCGTCGCGCATCAGCCGCACGGCGGTGACATGGTCGCCCACCGGGCAGTGCTGGATGCGCACCAGGCCGATGCGGACGGCCTTGAACGACATCATCGGGACCCACGTCGTGGTGAACAGGTGCCCGTCGCGACACCGCACGATCACGTCGCGTCCGAACCGGTAGCCCCGCGAGCGCGACATCCGCGCGGCCCTGACCGCGACCACGGCGAGGATCACCACGGCGAGCACGTAGATCAGGATCTGCGCCGGCGTCGACGTGGACACCTCTCGACTCTAACGCCACCCCACAGTCACCGGACGGACGTCACGGCGCTCACGGAGTGACCGGGGCACACCAACGCGGCATTCATGCCCCGCGTCGTCAAGGCTGATAGATGTTCGCCGGCCTGGCCGGGGTCCGCATGCCGTCGCCGAGGAAGAACCCGGGGTGCGGCGGCTGGTTGTACGCGGTGTTCTGCCAGGCCAGCGCCGTGCGGTAGGTGGAGTCCTGGAGCA
Source organism: Pseudonocardiaceae bacterium (assembly GCA_035273045.1). Classification (GTDB taxonomy): domain Bacteria; phylum Actinomycetota; class Actinomycetes; order Mycobacteriales; family Pseudonocardiaceae; genus DATEPR01. Next base: position 927 of record DATEPR010000196.1, read on the forward strand.
GGGTGGTGATCCGGAGCGTGGCCGGCACCGGTGTCGCGTAGATGCGCAGCGCGGTGTCCCCGCTGGTCGGCCAGATCACCTCCTCGCGCCAGTCGCCGAACAGGTCGCCGGACAGTGACGGGGTGGACTTGGTGCCGTTGTTCGCGTGCACACCGGATGCGGTGAGCAACCGGGTGTCGCCGGACGGCCCGTACTTGTCGATGTGCGTGCCGTCCAGCAACTCCCGCGTCGGATCGGCGTCCCACCAGGCGAGGAAGTTCGCCGAGCCGGGTTTGCGGGACGCGACCACCGTGCCGGACGTGCCGCGCAGGCCGTCCACCGCCGCGGACCAGGACTCGGCGCCCGGGCTGCCGGCCCAGATGTCGTCCGAGACGCCCCGGCCGTTGTCACCGTTCGGCGGCGTGGACCACAACACCTGACCGGTACGCGCGTCGGCGAACCAGGACGACGGCTTGGTCGCGTCCTCGTCCACCTTGAACTCCTCGAGGCCCGGCCGGGACGGGTCCAGGTCGCCGACGTGCAGGGCGTCGCCGTGGCCGTTGCCGGTGTTCCACAGTCGGGTGCCGTTGTCGTCCACGGCCATCGCGCCGTACACGATCTCGTCGCGGCCGTCCCCGTCGACGTCCGCCACGGCCAGCTGATGGTTGCCCTGGCCGGCGTACGCGCCGTTGCCCGCGGCGTCGGAGTCGAACGTCCAGCGCCGGGTCAGCGCGCCGTCGCGGAAGTCCCAGGCCACGATCACCGTACGGGTGTAGTAGCCGCGCGCCATGATCAGGCTCGGCCGCCGCCCGTCCAGGTACGCCGTGCCGGCCAGGAACCGGTCCACCCGGTTGCCGTAGCTGTCGCCCCACGCCGAGACGGTGCCCCGCGGCGGTACGTAGTTCACCGTGGCCGCCACCGCACCGGTCCGCCCGTTGAACACGGTCAGGTACTCCGGGCCGCTGAGCACGTATCCGTCGGCGTTGCGGTAGTCCGCCGAGGCGTCCCCGATCACCTGGCCGGTCCCCGACACCGTGCCGTCGGCGGTCTTCATCGCCACCTCGGCCTTGCCGTCGCCGTCGTAGTCGTACACCTGGAACTGCGTGTAGTGCGCGCCGGCCCGGATGTTGCGGCCCAGGTCGATGCGCCAGAGCCGGGTCCCGTCGATCGTGTACGCGTCCACGTACACCGGGTCGGTGACGCCGGACTGCGAGTTGTCCTTGGCGTTCAACGGCTCCCACTTGAGCACCAGGTCCAGCCGTCCGTCGCCGTCCAGGTCACCCACGCTCGCGTCGTTGGCCGCGTACGATCCGGGCTTCGGATTCTGGATCGGCACGTCGAGGTGGCCGTCGCTGAACTGCACCGCGGCCGGCGAGGCGGGCTGCTCGGTGCCGGCCACGACGGCCCGGACGGTGTACCCGGCCCCGGCCGGTGCCCCGGCGTCGAGGTAGTTCGTCGAGTCGGTGATCGGCGCCGCGTTCACCCGGGTGCCGCCCCGGTACACGTTGAACGAGACGTCCGCCGGGTCGCTCGCCAGCCACCGCCAGCTGACCAGGTTGCCGTTGCCGGACCGGACACTGATCAGGCCGCGGTCGAGGCGTTCCATCTGCCGGCCGGCCGGCGGCGTGGAGGTGGGCGGGGTGGTCGCGGGCGTGCTCGCCGGAACCGTTGTCGCGGGCACGCCGCCCGTGCACGCGACGCCGTTCAGGGTGAACGCCGAGGGCGCGGTGTTGGCCCCGGTGAGGGCACCGGTGAACCCGAACGAGACGGTGGCGCCCGTGCCGATCGCCGCGTTGTACCCGGCGTCGCGGACGCTCACACCGCTGCCGCTCTGGGTGTACGTGCCGTTCCAGAGCTGGGTGATCGTCTGCCCCGACGGGAACGCGAAGCCGAGCGTCCAGCCGCCGATCGGGTCGCCGAGGTTCGTGACGTCGACGGACGCGCCGAAACCGCCCTGCCACTGGTTCGTGACCGTATAGCCCACCCGGCAACCGGCAGCGGCGGCGGCATCGACGGCGGCGAGCAGGCCGGCGCCCAGCGCCGCGACACCGAGGATCGCGATCTTCCCGTACGCCCGCATCGCATCGTCCTTCCGCATTCATGGGAGCGCTCCCAACAGTGACGCGGCGCGATGCCCGTGTCAAT
>DATEPR010000197.1:0-8119 GCA_035273045.1 Pseudonocardiaceae bacterium
CCACCCGCCGGCGGCGCGAGTTCGGCCACGGCTCGGCGGTAGCGCGGCCCGTCGTCCGGGAAGCGGGTCTCCCAGCCGGCCGCCCGGGGGCCGAAGAAGGCGCGCGTGGCGGCGATCCCCACGGCAGGCGCGTCCCGATCCATAGCGACCGACATCGTAACCGGGCCTACAGGTCGCCGGTGGCCGCCTCGGCCGCCAGGCGCACCACTTTCGCGAGCTCACCCGCTCGCGACCGGGGACACCGGACGCTGGGCACGGCGACGGCCAGCGCGGCCACCGCCCGACCGGCACTGTCCCGCACGCAGGTCCCGACCGCCACGATCCCGCGCTCGCTCTCCTCGAAGTTGGTGGCGTAGCCGCGCCGCCGCACCGTGGCCAACTGCCGCAGCAGTGCCGCCCGCTGCACCACCACGCCGCCCGGCGCCACCGGCAGGTCCCTCGGGTACAGCGCCCCCAACTGGTCCGAGGACAGTTCGGCCAGCAGCGCCTTCCCGCCCGACGTGACGTGCGCCGGCAGCAGCATCCCGACGCGAGACCCGACCCGCAGCGTGTGGGTGCCCTCGACGCAGTCGATGAACCGCGCCCCGTTCCCCTCCAGCACCATCAGGTGGCAGGTCTCCCCCAGTTCGGCGTGCAGCCACTCGACCCTAGGATGCAGCAGTGCTCTCAGATCCTGAGTGGACGGTCCAGAGAGGACCAGGCGCTCGAACGCGGGGCCGGGCCGGTAGGCCTTGTGCACGTCCTGCACCGCGAACTCCCGGTAGGCGAGCGCGCCCAGCAGCCGGTGCGCGGTCGACCGGGCGACGCCGAGGTGGGCCGCGGCGTCGCTGACCCGCACGCTGCGCCGCTCGGACAGCAGGAGCAGCAGCCGCAGGGCGTTGTCCGCGGACTCCACCGGGTACAGCGGTCTGTTCTGCACCGCAGAATTGTATGACCATCGGATTCCGCCTGCACCGGTCGGCTGGCTAGCGTCTGTGAATACGCGGCGACAAGGGCAGCGCGGCCCGACCGGGAGGTTTCCGTGTCCGAGATGGCACCCGACGTGCGCACCGAGCTCGGTGACGCTCCGTTACGACCGTTCCACTGGCTCCTCGTCGGCCTGGTCGCGCTGGCGACCATGTTCGACGGCTACGACACGCTCATCCCGTCCTATGTCATCCACTTCGTCGCCAAGCCGTGGCACCTCGGGGACGCGGCGGTCGGCTTCCTGGTGTCGTCCGGGCTGATCGGCTTCGCCGTCGGGTCCCTGGTGCACGGCGTGGTCGCGGACCGGATCGGCCGCCGGCCGACGCTGATCGCCGGCCTGGTGGTGGCCGGTTTCTTCAGCCTGCTCACCGGCGCGCTGGCCACCTCGTTCGCGTCGTTCGTCGTGCTGCGCGTGCTGACCGGACTCGGCCTCGGCGTGCTGCTGCCGCTGGGCACGGCCTACGTCAACGAGTACCTGCCGCGCCGCACCCACCACCGGCTGGCCGCGCTCGGCGGCTGCGGGTTCGCCGTCGGCGGCGTGTTGGCCGCGCTGCTCGGGGTGGCGCTGACCAGCGGTGGCGCCTGGCAGTCGCTGTTCTTCGTCGGCGGCGGCGCGCTGGTGCTCGGCCTGATCTACCTTGCGGTGTTCCCGGAGTCCGCCGAGTACCTGGTGGCCAACGGCCGGGCGGGTGAGGCGATCCGGCTGATGGGCCGGGTCCGCCCGGACCGGGAACGGCTCTACCGCACGGCCGGCCTGACCGTGAGCGAGCCACCGGCCCGCGACATCCGGCTGGTGCTGAACAGCACCTACCGGGTGCGCACGATCGCGCTGTGGCTGTCCGCGTTCTTCCTGCTGTTCAACGTCTACGGGCTGGCCGCGTGGACGCCGGAGCTGATGATCCAGCGCGGCCACGGCTTCGCCACCGGGTTCGGGTTCGGCGCCGTGCTGCAGGGCATGTCGATCGTCGGCGCGGTGCTCGGCGGCCTGCTCGCCGACCGCTGGCTGGGTGTGCGGCGCAGCCTGATGCTGTGGTGCGGCGTCGGCGCGGTGGCCGCGCTGGTGGTGGCGTTCGCCGCCGGCACCGCCGTCGACGTCATCGCGGTCGGCGCGGCGGGGCTGTTCATCATCGGCGGCCAGTTCCTGCTCAACAACGTCTGTGCCGTCACGTATCCGGTCCAGGCCAGGGGCACCGGCGAGGGCGCGATGCTGGGCTTCGGCCGGGTCGGCGGCATCCTCGGCCCGACCATCGGCGGCGCCGTGCTCGGCGCGTTCGGCGGCACGTCCGTGCTGTTCGTCGCGGTGGCCATCGCGGCCGCGCTGGCCGTCGCGTCCACGTCGTTCGTGACCGGCCGCGCCGCCGACACCGCGCTGGGCCGCGACCTGCCGACACCGCAACAGGAGGTTCCCGCGTGACGACCACCGACACCGCACTGGACCAGCTCTACCGCGACTTCGCCGCCGCCGGCCTGCTTCCGCTGTGGACGCAGCGGGAGGGGCTGATGCCGACGACGCCACAGCCGGCGGCGCGGGCGCACGTGTGGCGGTGGGACGAGCTGTATCCGATCGCGGAACGGGCCGGTGAGCTGGTGCCGGTCGGCAGGGGCGGTGAGCGGCGGGCGATCGCGCTGGCCAACCCCGGCCTGCACGGCGAGCCGTACGCCACGCCGACGCTGTGGGCGGCCATCCAGTACCTCGGCCCCCGTGAGGTGGCGCCGGCGCACCGGCACACCCAGGGCGCGTTCCGGTTCGTCGTGGAGGGCCAGGGCGTGTGGACCGTGGTGGACGGCGACCCGGTGGCGATGCGGCGCGGTGACCTGCTGCTGACGCCGAGTTGGGCGTTCCACGAGCACCACAACCCGACGGACCGCCCGATGGCCTGGCTGGACGGCCTGGACATCCCACTGGTCGCCGGGCTGGACGCCGGCTTCTTCGAGTACGGCGCGGACACCGTCAGCGACACCAGCACCCCGGAACTGTCCCGGGGTGAGCGGCTGTGGGCGCATCCCGGGCTGCGCCCGCTGGCCACGATCGACGAGCAGCCGCGCAACTCGCCGCTGGCGGCGTTCCGCTGGCAGCACACCGACGCGGCGCTCGCGGCACAACTGGAACTGGAGGCCGAGGGGCATCCCGGGGTCGCCGGTCCGGGCCACGCCGCCATCCGCTTCACCAACCCGGCCACCGGGCGGGACGCGCTGGCCACCCTGCGCACCGAGATGCACCGGCTGGCCGCGGACACCAGCACCCCGGTGACCCGCACGGTCGGTTCCGCGGTGTGGCAGGTGTTCTCCGGGGAGGGCGTCGCGGTACTCGGTGACCGCCGGATCGACGTGGCCACCGGTGACCTGGTCGCGGTGCCGTCCTGGCAGCCGCTGTCCTTCCAGGCGCACACCGAACTGGACCTGTTCACGTTCAGCGACGCCCCGGTCTACGAGGCGCTGAACCTGGCCCGCACCCGGATCGGAGACCGCGCCTGATGGTGCCGCCGCTGGAGCGACTGCTGTCCTGGCAGGACGAGGGCACCGACCGGATCGAGAAGGCGGTCGGCGCCCTCACCGACGCGGAACTGGCGCAGCCGTCGGTGCTGCCCGGCTGGAGCCGCGCCCATGTGGTGGCCCACCTGGCCAGGAACGCGGACGCGCTGGTGAACCTGTTGGCCTGGGCGCGGACCGGCATCGAGTCACCGATGTACCCGGAACCCGGGCAGCGGGAAAGCGACATCGAGACCACCGTGCTGCTGCCGCCGGCCGAGTTGCGGACCGACCTGCTGGCCGCGAACGCCCGGCTGGCCAGGGCGACCGCGGAACTGCCCGCCGGCGCGTGGCAGGCCAGGGTGCGCAGCGCGCAGGGCAGGGACATCCCGGCCGGGGACGTGCCGTGGCTGCGGGTCAGGGAGCTGTGGATCCACCTGGTCGACCTCGGCGGCAGGTGGACGTTCGACGACCTGCCGGCCGACCTGGTGGTGGCACTGCTCGCCGATGTGGCGTCCACAATGGACCGCAAGCCGACCACGCCGGCCGTGGCGCTGGTGGCGACCGGCGCCGGCGACTGGACCATCGGCCCGGCGGCACCCGCGGTGACCGTGACCGGTCCACCGGCCGACCTGCTCGGCTGGCTCACCGGCCGCACGGCGGGCACCGGCCTGACCAGTTCCGCCGACGAACTGCCGACGCTGGCCCGCTGGCTGTAGTACGGCCCGCACGAACGACGAACGAGGTGCCATGTCCTCCCATCCGCATGTCGCCGTCATCGGCGCCGGTGTCGGCGGCCTGACGCTGGCGCTGGAACTGCACGCCGCCGGGATCGAGTGCCAGGTGTTCGAGGCGGTGCCCGAACTGTCCGCGGTGGGCGTCGGCATCAACGTGCTGCCGCACGCCACCCGGGAGCTGGCCAGGCTGGGCCTGCGCGACGACCTGGCCGCCGTCGCGGTGTCCACAAGGGAATAGGTGTTCTTCAACCGGTTCGGCCAGCGCATCTACACCGAGCCGGCCGGCGTGCACGCCGGCTACGAGTGGCCGCAGTTCTCCATCCACCGGGGCGACCTGCAGGAGGTGCTGGCCAGGGCGGTACGGGCCAGGCTGGGCGCGGACCGGCTGGTCACCGGGCACCGCTGCACCCGGGTCGACGAGGACGAGACCGGCGTGACCGTGCACCTCACCCCGGCCGGCGGCGGCACCACGACCTACCGGGCGGACGCGGTGGTCGGCTGCGACGGCATCCACTCAGCGGTGCGCCGGCAACTGCACCCGGACGAGCCACAGTACGTCTACTCCGGCTACAACATGTGGCGCGGCGTCGCGGTGTGGCAGCCGATCCTGACCGGCGCCAGCATGGTCAGGGCCGGCTGGCTGGCCACCGGCAAGCTCGTCGTCTACCCGATCCGCGACGACGTGGACGGCACCGGCCGGCAACTGGTCAACTGGGTGGCCGAGATCGAGACACCGCTGCACGCCGACCGGGACTGGAACCGGCCGGGCAGGCTGGCCGACTTCGTCGACCACTTCGCCGACTGGCACTTCGACTGGCTGGACGTGCCGGAACTGCTGCGCGCGTCGGACACCATCCTGGAGTACCCGATGGTGGACCAGGATCCGCTGGAGTGGTGGGGCACCGATCGCATCACGCTGCTCGGCGACGCGGCCCACCCGATGGTGCCGCGCGGCTCCAACGGCGCCGGCCAGGCCGTGCTGGACGCCACCGCACTGGCCACCGCACTGTCCACTCACGACACCGTGCCGGCGGCGTTCGCCGCGTACGAGTCGGTCCGCCGCCCGGCCACGACCGCGGTCGTGCGGGCCAACCGGACCAACCCGCCGGACGCGATCCTGCGGGAGATCTACCTGCGCACCGGCGACAAGCCGTTCGCGCGGATCGAGGACGTCATCAGCGTCGCCGAACTCGACGAGATCATCGCCAGCTACAAGCGAACCGCCGGCTACTCGCTGGCCACGCTGCGGGAGGGCTGACGTGTACAACGAGTACCAGCAGCCGCACGCCGACCTGCGCGAACTGCTCGGCCGGATCGACAAGCTGGGCCAGTTGGTCCGGGTGCCGGAGGCCGACCCGGACCTGGAACTGGGCACCCTGATCGAACTGGTCGCGCACCGGGCCGGCGAGGGCGGGCCGGCGCTGCTGTTCGAGAAACTCACCGGTGACGGCATGGGTTTCCGGGCCTGCTCCGGCGCCACCAACTCCGCCGCCCGGCTCGCGCTCACCCTCGGCCTGCCGGCGCCGCGGCACCCGCTGGACGTGGTCGCCGCCTACCGCGAGCGGATGCGCACCCACGAGCCGATCCCACCGGCCGTGGTGGCGACCGGACCGGTGCTGGAGAACGTGATCCGGGACGTCGACCTGACCGCGCTGCCCGCGCCGCGGCTGCACGAACTGGACGGTGGCCGCTACCTGGGCACGGACGACCTGGTGGTGATGCGGGACCCGGACGACGGCTGGGTGAACGTCGGCACGTACCGGGTGATGGTGCAGGGGCCGGACACGGTGACCGTGTGGATGTCGCCGGGCAAGCAGGGCAGGCAGATCCGGGAGAAGTACTTCGCGGCCGGCCGGCCGTGCCCGGTGCTGGTCTCCTGCGGCCACGACCCGCTGCTGTTCCTGGCGTCCGGCAACGAGTTGCGCTGGGGGCTGTCCGAGTACGACTACGCGGGCGGCCACCGGGGCGCGCCGGTCGAGGTGGTGGAGTCCGAACTGCACGGCCTGCCCATGCCGGCGACGGCCGAACTGGTGCTGGAGGGTGAGCTGCATCCCGGCGAGGTGGCACCGGAGGGACCGTTCGGCGAGTTCACCGGCTACTACGCCGGTGGCCGCAGCGAGCAGCCGGTGGTGCGGGTGCGCCGGGTGTACCACCGGCACGACCCGATCCTCACCGTGGCGTCGCCGATCCGGCCGCCGTCCAACTTCTCCTACAGCAAGTGCGTGATGAAGTCCGGGATGATCTGGGACGAGGTGGAGCGGGCCGGGCTGTCCGGCGTGCGGGGCGTGTGGTGCCACGAGGCCGGTGGCGCGCGCATGTTCAACGTCATCTCGATCCGGCAGGCCTACCCGGGACACGCCAAGCAGGCCGCGCTGCTCGCCGCGTCCTGCCAGTCCGGCTCGTACCTGGGCCGGTTCGTGGTGGTGGTGGACGAGGACGTCGACCCGACGAACATGTTCGACGTGCTGTGGGCGGTGTCCACCCGGTGTGACCCGGCCACCGACATCGACATCGTCACCGGCGCGTGGAGCGGTCCGCTGGATCCGCGCCTGAACCGGGACACCATGACCAACTCCCGCGCGCTGATCCGCGCGGTCCGCCCGTTCGGCAGGGACTTCCCGGTGGTCGCCGAGGCGTCGCCGGAGCAGCGGGCCAGGGCGGCCGAGAAGTTCGCCGCGTTGCTCGACCGGCTGGAAGGGACAGCGGGATGACCCACCGTGCCACACTCGGCGCCGGCACTCTTGTCGCGGCGTGCGTTGCCGTGTGCGTCGCCGAGGTCACCATCGCCCTACCGACCGTCCTCAACGGACTGTTCCAGGAGGACTTCGGCGCCACCGGCAGCCAGGTCGCCTGGATCACCGACGCCGCCCTGCTCCCGGTGACCGTGCTGGCGCTGACGTTCGGCGCGGTCGGCGACCTGTTCGGCCGGCGCAGGCTGCTGGTCGGCGGCGCGCTGCTGCTCGTCGTGGGCCACGTCATCACCGCGTCGTCCGGGAACATCGGTCTGTTGTGGACCGGCCGGGCGGTGGCCGGGATCGGTGCCGCGGCACTGTTTCCGACCTCGCTGGCGATGATCGCGAACGGCACCCACACCGGCCGGGACCGGGCGCGGGGCATCACCGTGTGGGCGGCGTCGCTGGCCGCGGGCGCGGCGCTGGCGCCGGTGATCGCCGGGATCTCCGCGGCCGGCGGGTCGTGGCGGTGGGCCGTGGTCGTGGTGGCGATCCTGAGCGCGGTCAGCGCGGTGGTGAGCCGGGTGTGGGCCGGCGACTCGCGGGCGCCGGAGGGCCGGTCGCTGGACTGGGCCGGTCAGGTGACGGTCGCGGTCGGGCTGTTCGCCCTGCTGTACGCGGTCATCCAGGGGCCGACCGACGGCTGGGGCAGCACCGGCGTCGTCGTGGCGTTCGTGGTGGCCGTGGTGTTCCTCGGCCTGTTCGTCCGCGCCGAACTGCGCACCGCGACACCGCTGCTGCGGCTGGAGCTGTTCACCAACCGGGCGTTCACCGTGTCGGCGTTCGCCACCGTGGTCGGCATGTTCTCGTTCGTCGCCACCGCGTACAGCACCAGCATCCGGCTGGGTCCGGTGCTGCACTCCAGCCCGCTGGTCACCGCCCTGGCGTTCGTGCTGCTGAACGGGATCGTGCTGGTGGTGGCGCCGGTGACGTCACGTGTGGTGGAGCGGGCCAATCCGAGGTGGGTGCTGGGTGCCGGGCTGTTCCTGACCGGCGTCGGGGACCTGTGGGCGTCGACGGTGTCCATCGACGCGACCAGCCTGGGCACGGTGGCCGGGCCGCTGCTGCTGGTCGGCATCGGGTTCGGGCTGACGGTGACGTCGATCAGCGCGGTCGCGGTGAACACGGTGCCGGTGGGGCTGGCCGGCATGGCCAGTGGTGCCACGAGCATGGTGCGGGACTTCGGGTTCACCCTCGGTCCGGCGGTCATCGGTG
>DATEPR010000198.1:0-7139 GCA_035273045.1 Pseudonocardiaceae bacterium
CTCATCGGTCGGCGCTGGCACGGGATCCGCCTTGGCCACGTGGTCCCCTCCCCCCGCCGGTTCACGTCTGGCAGCGGGTCAAGGGTGTCACACCGGGGCGGCGCCCGAACGGTGGGAGTGGCCGCGCGGGCTCCTGGTCCAGCCGCGTCGCTGCAGGTCGGCGCAGGACAGCTGCACCGCACGTCCCCGGTCGTCCACACCCTGCCACCGCGGCCGGCCCGCCACCGATTCGAGGACGTAGGCGTGGCCCCTGCTCCACACGACGCTGCATGGCGCGGTGGGCAGGGCCGGGCCGTCCTCCGGCCGGGCCGGCTCCTGACTGGGTGCTTCGGTGTCGGGTCTCATTGTTGGCCACTACCTCCGTCAGGGGCGTCGTGTCTCGACGTCGATCCGTTAACCCCGGACAGATTGTCGGCATCAACAGTTGCCGGTCGTTCGCTTCCGGGTAGCCGCGCGACCACCGTGCGCGCCCGCTCGCCGAGAGGGGCCGGCGGGATCGTGCCGCCGATCGGTCACTGATCGCGACGACCGCCCACCGACAGCTACCGACCGCAGGGCGTCGGACTCAGCGGCGCCTCATGTGGCCCAGCCGACCGAAACTGGCCACGAGCACCGCGGTGACGACGAGGAAGCCCGTCATCAGCCACAGCAGGTAGCTGGTGTTGCCGGGGTCCAGCGGGTCGACGCCGATGCCCTTGAACACGTCGGGCAGGGCGCTTGCCCAGGTACAAGCGCAATTCGGGGCACCACGGGTGAGTAGGCCCACAAGCGTCAGGAGGCCGGCAGCTCGTCCCCCTGGACGGCCTGCACATCCAGTTCCACCTGGAGCGTGGTGCCGATCAGCATGATCCCGGCCCGCACGACCTGGTTGTAGGTCATCGCGAAGTCGCCCCGGCGCAACTCGACCGTGGCGCGGAACGCCGCCCGGTTGCAGCCCCAGTTGTCCGGTCCGAAGCCGAGATAGTCCATCCGCAGCGGCACCGACCTGGTGACGCCGTTCAGCGTCAGCTCGCCGTTCACCTGCCAGGTCTCGCCGCCCAGCGGTGTCACGGAGGTGCCCAGGTACTCGATCACCGGATGCTCGTCGACGCCGAGGAAGTCGGCGGAGCGCAGGTGGTCGTCGCGCATCTTGCTGCCGGTGTCGATGCTGGCGGCCTGGATGACCGCGCGGACGCCGGAGCGTTCGATCGGCCGGCCCACCTGGATCTGGCCGCCGAACTCGCTGAACGTGCCGCGCACGCTGGCCATGCCCAGATGGCGTGCCGTCACGGCGATCCGGGTGTGCGCCGGGTCGATCGTCCACAGACCCGGCCCGGGTAACTCCAGCCCGGCCTGCCGGGTCATCGGCAGCACGCCGAGCCTGGCCGACCCGCTCGCCGTCACCACGGCCGTCCTGGCCAGCGGCTGGAAACCGCCCGCGGTGAGGATCGCCGTGTACGTGCCGCCGGGCAGCGGACCGGTGGCCAGCCTGCCCTCCTCATCCGCGGTCGCCCGGGCCACCTGGACGCCGGCCGGATCGGTGACCGTGAGGACGGCACCGCCGACCGGCCAGCCGTCGGCCGTCCGGGCCAGCGCCGTGACCCCGCGTCTGGCCACCTGGGGCGCACCGGGATTCATCCGACAACCTCCTCAGCTCTCCGGGTGGCCCAGCCGCACGTCGTGCTGGCCCTGGCCGCCGCCGCTCACCCGCAGCGCGCTGGCCACCGGCGGGTAGCCGCTCGCGATCACCGTGTAGTCGCCATCCGGTAGGTCGCTGAACGCGTACTCGCCGGCGTCGTCGGTGGTGGTCATCGCCACGACGTTGCCCTGCCGGTCCAGCAGGGTGATCCGGGCGTCCGGCACGATGCGGCCGTCGCCGACGGTGGCGACGCCGCGCAGCCGGGAACCGCCCTGCAGCGCCACGTCCTGCTCGCAGCGGCCGGTGCCCGGGATGGCCACGCCGACGGCGACCGGCTGGAACGCCTCGGCGCTGACCACCAGCGTGTAACCGCCGGCGACGAGTTCCTCGAACAGGTACCGGCCGTCCGCGCCGGTGGTCTGCGCGCCGATCACCTCGCCCGTGCCGTCGGTCAGCGTCACCGTGGCGCCCACCACCGGCGTCTCCTGACCGGCGACGGTCACCATGCCGCCGAGACTGCTGGTGCCGGTGAGCACGATGTCCACCGCCACCGGGCCGCCGTTCACCGCGACCACGGCGGCGTGCGGCTGGTGCGCGCCCGCCGACGCGATCAGCACGTACGAACCGGACTGCGGCACCGGCAGGTCGAACCCGCCGTCCGAGCCGGACACGTTCCGGCCGATCTGCCGGCCCGCCGAGTCGATCAGGGTCAGCGCCGCCCCGACGATGCCGGTCCCGTCGGACCGGCGCACCCAGCCGTAGACGCTCTGGCCGTCCTGCTGGAACGAGGTGAAGTCGTCGGTGGACGCCATCATGGCTCCCGCTGCATGGTCTCCCGCGCCGTTGGCCACCGCATGGCCGTCGCGTTCCGGTTCGAAGGGGGTCAGATCGGCCAGTGTCGGTGCGTCGGCCACCGGTTCCGCGGCGGCCGTGTCCCTTTCCTCGGCCATTCTGGCCTGGATGCCCGACTGCGTGCGCAGCGGCACCTCCCGCATGAACAGGATGAGGAACCAGCTCAGCGCGACCACGGCGGCGGCCGTCAGGAACACCGGGTGCATGGAGTCGGCGAAGCCGACCAGGAACGGCCGGGCCAGCCGGGGATCGAGGTGTTGCAGGAACGACGAGTCCTGGAGCACCGAGGCGCCGGAGCCGTTCGCCCCGGCCGCGCCGTGCCGGATCAGGTCGACCACCGGCGCGTTGTCCGGGTTGTTCACCACGGCGGGGTCGCGCAGCGCGCTCTGGAACGCCGGCGTCGGCACGATCCTGGTGAACGCGGCGGCGATCTTGCCGCTCACCGTGCTGAACAGGATGGACAGGAACACGGCCGTGCCCAGCGTGCCGCCCATCTGCCGGAAGAACGTGGCCGACGCCGTGGCCACGCCCATGTCCCTGGCCGGCACGGCGTTCTGCACCGCGATCACCAGCGTCTGCATGCACATGCCCAGCCCGAAGCCGAACACCAGCATCCAGCCGTCCGTGCGCAGCAGCGGCGTGTCCGCGTCGATGGTGTCCAGCAGCAGCAGGCCCACCACCATGAGCACGACGCCGACCACCGGGAAGACCTTGTAGCGGCCGGTGCGGGCGGTGATCTGGCCGGACAGGATCGAGCCGAGCATCAGGCCCAGCACCAGCGGCAGGATCAGCAGGCCCGCCTTGGTCGGCGACGCGCCCTTCACGATCTGCAGGTACAGCGGGATGACCGACAGGCCGCCGAACATGCCCATGCCGATGATGACGTTCGCGGTCGACGTGATGCTGAAGACGCCGTTGCGGAACAGCCGCAGCGGGATCAGCGCGTCGTCCCGCATCAGCGACTCGACCACCGCGAACAGGATCAGCCCGGCGGCGCCGACGCCGTAACAGACCCAGGCCCTGGTGGACGTCCAGCCCCACTGCCGGCCCTGTTCGGCGATGATCAGCAGCGGCACCAGGCCGACGGCGATGGTGACCGCGCCCCACCAGTCGATCCGGTGCTCGCGGCGGGTGTGCGGCAGGTGCAGCACCTTGGTCACCACGAGCAGGGCGATCAGGCCGATCGGCACGTTCACCAGGAACACCCAGCGCCAGCCGTCGATGGTCAGGATCTCCGACCGGCCGGCCAGGAACCCGCCGACGACCGGGCCGAGCACGCTGGACGAGCCGAACACGGCGAGGAAGTAGCCCTGGTAGCGGGCGCGCTCGCGGGGCGGCACGATGTCACCGATGATCGCCAGCGCCAGCGACATCAGGCCGCCGGCGCCGATGCCCTGGAACGCCCGGAACGCGGCCAGCATGTACATCGACGTGGCGAACGACGACGCCAGCGAGCCGACCAGGAAGACCGAGATCGCGGTGATGAAGTACGGCTTGCGGCCGTGCAGGTCGGACAGCTTGCCGTACAGCGGGGTGGAGATCGTGGCGGTGATCAGGTAGGCCGTCGTCGCCCACGCCTGGAGGTCCAGGCCGTGCAGGTCGTCGGCGATGGTCCGGATCGAGGTGGCGACGATCGTCTGGTCCAGTGCGGCCAGGAACATGCCCAGCATCAGGCCGCTGAACACGAACATGATCTGCCGGTGGGTGAGCGAGCCGTCGGTGGGCGCCGCGTCCACCGGCGCCGGGGGCACCGCCTCCTGGCGCTCCGTCGCGGTCATCGGTTCCGCCCCTCCTCCCGGCGGGCCACGCCGCCGGGCGCCGGATCACCGTCGTGCGCCCGCTGGTCGGCCTCGATGTCGGCGTTCAGCCGGGCCAGCAGCGTGGCCAGCCGGTGCACGTCCTCCTCGGACCAGTCAACCAGGATACGAGCCATGTTCTCGTTGTGGCGGCGCTGGTTGTCCAGGAAGGCACGCAATCCGTCAGGTGTCGGCGCGAGGATCGACGCCCGGCCGTCCTCCGGGTCGGGCCGGCGTTCCACCAGTCCGTGCCGGATCAGCGCGGCGGTCTGCCGGCTGACCGTCGACGGGTCGGCGTAGACGGCCTCGGCCAGCGCGGTCGTCCGGCGCGGCCCGTCGGTGACCAGCCGGGCCAGCAGGCCGTAAGCCGGGTACTCGATGCCCTCCCGGTTCGGCCCGCCGAAGCGCGCCATTCCCCGCTTCACCACCAGCACGAACCGCAGGAGCTGGTCGGCCAGCCGGAGGACCGCCAGGTCCCGCTCACTGCCCAGATCGGTGCTCATGAGGTGATCCCACTGCATGTCGAACGCAACTAGTTGACGTATACAACCATGCTCCCGGGCGGACCGCCAGACAACATCTCGCCGGCACCGCATCGGGGCCGGTCACGCCCCCTTGAGCTCGGGGAAGTCCTCCTCCCGGTACTCGCCGGGCACGGCGGCCGCCGGGTCGGCGTGCACGTCGTGCTCCCGGGCGCGCAGTTCGACGCGGCGGATCTTGCCGGAGATGGTCTTGGGCAGCTCGGCGAACTCCAGCCGGCGGATCCGCTTGTACGGGGCCAGGTTCTCCCGGGCGAACCGCAGGATCGCCAGCGCGGTGTCGCGGTCCGGCCGGTGGCCGGCGGCCAGCAGCACGTATGCCTTGGGCACGGCCAGCCGCAGCGGGTCCGGCGACGGCACGACCGCGGCCTCGGCCACCGCGTCGTGCTCCAGCAGCACGCTCTCCAGCTCGAACGGCGAGATCCGGTAGTCGCTGGCCTTGAAGACGTCGTCGGCCCGGCCGACGTAGGTGATGTAGCCGTCCGCGTCCTGGGAGCCGACGTCACCGGTGTGGTAGTAGCCGTCCCGCATGGCCTCCGCGGTCCGCTCCGGGTCGTCGCGGTAGCCGACCATCAGCCCGGTGGGCCGGGCGGACAGGTCGAGGCAGATCTCGCCCTCGGTGCCCCGCTCGCCGGTCACCGGGTCGACCAGGGCGATGGTGAAACCGGGGATCGGCCGGCCCATGGAGCCCGGTTTGACCGGCTGGCCCGGCGTGTTGCCCACCTGGACGGTGGTCTCGGTCTGGCCGAACCCGTCCCGGATGGTCACGCCCCACGCGCGGCGCACCTGCTCGATGATCTCCGGGTTCAGCGGTTCGCCCGCGCCGACCACCTCGCGCGGCGGTGTCTTCAGCTCGCTGAGATCGGCCTGGATCAGCATTCGCCACACCGTCGGTGGGGCACAGAAACTGGTCACCCCGCACCGATCCATTGTGGACATCAGCGCGGATGCGTCGAACCGCTGGTAGTTGTGGATGAACACGCACGCCTGGGCGTTCCACGGCGCGAACACGTTGCTCCAGGCGTGTTTCGCCCAACCCGGCGAGGAGATGTTCAGGTGCACGTCGCCCGGCCGCAGCCCAATCCAGTACATTGTGGACAGATGGCCGACCGGGTAGGAGACGTGCGTGTGCTCGGCCAGCTTCGGCTTGGCCGTCGTGCCGGACGTGAAGTACAGCAGCAGCGTGTCGTCCGCCTTGGTCACGCCGTCGGCGTTGAACTTCGTGGGCGCCCCGGTCGACTCCCGGTAGTCCACCCAGCCGGCCACCGGCTCACCCACCGCGACGCGCGTGTAGTCGCCGGCCACGTCGGCGAACTTCGGGGTGTCCGCCGACCGGACCACCACGTGCCTGGCGTTGCCCCGCTCCACCCGGTCCACCAGGTCGGCCGGGCCGAGCAGCGTGCTGGCCGGGATCAGCACCGCGCCCAGCTTCATCGCGGCGAGGATCGTCTCCCACAGCTCGGTCTGGTTGCCCAGCATGAGGATCAACCGGTCACCCCGGCGCACGCCCAGCAGGCGCAGCCAGTTCGCCACCTGGTTGGACCGGGCCGACATCTCGGCGAACGTCAGCCGGGACTCCGAGCCGTCCTCCTCGACGATCCACAGCGCCGGATTGTCGTTTCCGTCCGCCATGACGTCGAACCAGTCCAGTGCCCAGTTGAACTCGGTCAACTCGGGCCACCGGAAGTCGCGGTACGCGGTGGCGTAGTCGTCCCGGTTCGCCAGCAGGAAGTCCCGGGCGGCCAGGAACACCGAGGTCGGGGTGGTCTCGTCCGGAGCCATGGGGGCATCACTCCTTCACCGGCGGCATCGTCGACCGGTCAGGATGCTAGCCCCCGGCTGGTATCCGGGTCGTCACCGTCGGCACCCGCCACGCGGACCTGGTCCCGGCCGCCCTCCTTGGCCGCGTAGACGGCGGCGTCGGCGGCCTGGAGCAGATCGGCCAGGGTGCCGGCCGCCGGTCCGCGGACCGCGACGCCCACCGACGTGGTCCGGCCGCTGATCGCCGCCGGGCCGCCGCGCTTGTCGGTGCTGACCACGGTGAGCCCGGCGATCCGTGCCCGGATCCGCTCGGCGACGGCGAGCGCGGCCACGGTGTCGGCCTCCGGCAGGAGCACCACGAACTCCTCGCCGCCGAACCGCCCGACCACGTCGGCCGGCCGGGTCTCGGCGCGCAGCACGTCGGCGACGGCCAGCAGCATGTCGTCGCCGGCCGGGTGCCCCCACGTGTCGTTGATCAGCTTGAAGTGGTCGAGGTCGACCATGAGCACACCGACCGGCCGGCGGCTGCGGTCCGCGCGCGCCATCTCCTTCGCCGCGTCCTCCTGCCAGCCG
>DATEPR010000199.1:0-6092 GCA_035273045.1 Pseudonocardiaceae bacterium
TCGGTGTCGTCGTCGTGGTCACCGCCGTCGCCGCCGTGCTGGCGTACACCCTCTACCGACCGGCATCGAAGGCGGCGCCGATCCCGGTCGCCACAGGCACGTCGTCCACCGTGCCGACCGGCGCGGAACCCGGACCGGGCGTGGTGTCGGTGACGCCGGGCGTGCTGCGCGACCCGGTGCACGCCGACGTGCAGCGGGTGCTGCAAGCCTATTTCGACGCCATCAACAACCGCCGGTACGACGAGTGGCGGTCCGTCGTCACGTCGACCATGTCCAGCCAGAAGCCACGGCAGGAGTTCCTGGACGGCTACGAGTCCACCCGGGACGGTTCCATCCTGGTGTACCGGGTGGACAGAGCACTGGACGGCAGCCTGCGGGTGCTGCTGGCCTTCCACAGCACCCAGTCACTGGCCGACGCGCCGGCCGGCCACCGCTCCGGCTGCCTGGTGTGGCAGGTGGTCTACCCGATGAGCTGGGACCCGCGCGACGCGGAGTGGAAGGTGGACGTCGGCCCGGCGGCCACCTCACCCCAGGTCAGCGCCTGCTAGTCACAGCGGGATGTTGCCGTGGTGGCCCCGGCCGGCCGGGGCGCCGGCCAGCGCCCGCGCCAGCCGCAGCCGCGTCTCGTCCGGTTCGACGACCTCGTCCACCACGCCGATCGCCAGTGCCCGGCTCACGCCGCCGGCGATCCGTTCGTGCTCGGCGGCCAGCCGGTCGTGCAGCGCCTCACGCTCCTCCTCGGGCGCCGCGGCCAGCTTCTTGCGGTGCAGGATGCCCACGGCCGCCCGCGCGCTCATCACCGCGAGTTCCGCCTCCGGCCACGCGAACACCGCCGTGGCGCCCAGCGACCGGGAGTTCATCGCGATGTAGGCGCCGCCGTAGGACTTCCGGGTCACCAGCGTCACCCTGG
Organism: Pseudonocardiaceae bacterium; assembly: GCA_035273045.1. GTDB lineage: Bacteria > Actinomycetota > Actinomycetes > Mycobacteriales > Pseudonocardiaceae > DATEPR01. The sequence continues at coordinate 911 of DATEPR010000199.1, forward strand.
GCACCACGGCCTCGGCGAAGGCGTGCAGCAGCTTGGCGCCGCGCCGCACCACGCCCTCCCACTCCTGGCCGACACCGGGCAGGTAGCCGGGCACGTCCACCAGCACCACCAGCGGCACGCCGAACGAGTCGCACAGCCGCACGAACCGGGCCGCCTTCTCGGCGGACAGCGAGTCCAGGCAGCCGCCCTTGCGCAGCGGGTTGTTCGCGATCACCCCCACCGCGCGGCCGGCCAACCGGCCCAGCCCCACCACGATGTTGGGCGCCCACCGCGCCTGGAACTCCTCGAACCCGACGCCATCGGCCGGCTGGTCCAGGATCGCCCGCACCAGCGGGCGGACGTCGTAGGCCCGCCTGGACTGCTCGGGCAGGAATGACCGCAGGTCCACCGGTTCGACGACCGACGACAGGTCGAACACGCCCGGCGAGGCGAGCAGCCCGGTGAGCCGCCTGGCCCGCACGTAGGCGTCCGCCTCGGACTCGGCGAGCACGTGCACCACGCCGGACTTGCGGCCGTGCGCGTCCGCGCCGCCCAGGCCCTCCTGGTCGATCCGCTCACCGGTGACCGAGCGGACCACGTCCGGGCCGGTGACGAACACCCTGCCCTCCGGCGACATGATCACCACGTCGGTCAGCGCCGGACCGTACGCCGCGCCACCGGCGGCCGGGCCGACCACGACGGAGATCTGCGGCACCCGGCCGGAAGCGTGGATCATCGCCGCGAACACCTGCCCGACGCCGTCCAGTGACTCGACGCCCTCGGCCAGCCGCGCGCCGCCGCAGTGCCACACGCCGATCACCGGGCACCGCTCGCGGACCGCCGTCTCGATCGCCGTGACGATGTGCCGGCACCCCTCCGAGCCCATGGCGCCGCCCATCTTGGTGGCGTCGGTGCAGTAGGCGATCACCCGGACGCCGTCGATGCGGCCCCGCGCCGCCCACACCCCGCTGGAGTCGTTCGGCACCAGCCCGGCCACCGTGCCCGGGTCCATCAACCGGCCCAGGCGCACCACCGGGTCGCGGGGGTCGAGGCCGTCCACCGTGGGCTGCGGTCTGGTGGCCAGTGCGGTCATCGCTTGCTCCTTGGTCGGGCTGGTGGTGCTGACGGCGGTGCCGCGCTGATCGGGAATCACCCGTCAGACCGAGGCGAACGCGAGGGCCACGTTGTGTCCCCCGAAGCCGAACGAGTCGTTGATCGCCGCGGTCAGCTTGACCTTCCGCGGCTCGCCGTACACCACGTCCAGCACCACGCCCGGGTCCAGGTTCTCCAGGTTGGCCGTCGGCGGGATCACGCCCTCGTACAGGGACAGCACGGTCGCGATCGACTCGACGGCGCCGGACGCGCCCAGCAGGTGGCCCAGCGAGCCCTTCGGCGCGGTGAGCACCACGTGGTCGCCGACGGACCGGCGGATCGCCTGGGTCTCCGGCACGTCGCCCACCGGGGTGGACGTGGCGTGCGCGTTGACGTGGCCGAAGTCGGCCGGCTCCAGGCCGCTGGTGCGCACCGCCGCGGCGATGGCCCTGGCCTGGCCGACGGACTCCGGGTCCGGCGCGGTGATGTGGTAGGCGTCCGACGACGTGCCGACGCCGACCATCCGCGCGTACACCCGGGCGCCCCGCGCCGCCGCGTGCTCGGCCCGCTCCAGCACCACGATGCCGGCGCCCTCACCGAGGACGAAGCCGTCCCTGGCCACGTCCCACGGCCGGGAGGCGTGCTCCGGGTCGTCGTTGCGGGTGCTCATGGTGCGCGCCTGGGAGAAGCCGGCCATGGTGATCGGCACGATGCAGGCCTCCGCGCCGCCCGCGATCACCACGTCGGCCTCGCCGCTGCGGATCATCCGCCACGCCCAGCCGATCGCCTCGGCACCGGACGCGCACGCCGACACCGGCGCGTGCACCCCGGCCCGTGCCTTGAACACCAGTCCGACATGGGCGGCCGGGCCGTTGGGCATCAGCATCGGCACGGTCAGCGGCGACACCTTGCGCAGGCCGTCGCCCTCCAGCAGGTCGTCCTGGCGCAGCAGCGTGTGCACGCCGCCGATGCCGGTGCCGACCACGACCGCCAACCGGTCCGGGTCCACGTCGCCGTCGGTCAGCTTGGCGTCCTCCCACGCCTGCTGGGCCGCGACGACCGCGACCTGCTCGGTCCGGTCCAGCCGGCGGGCCTCCACCCTCGACAGGACTTCGGTGGGCTCGACCACCAGCGGAGCCGCGAACCTCACCGGCAGCTCGTACTTCTCGATCCAGTCGTAGTCCAGCGTCTTGGCGCCGCTGCGACCAGCGAGTAGTCCCCCCCAGGTGGAGGCGACGTCCCCGCCCAGCGGGGTCGTCGCGCCCATCCCGGTGACGACGACATCGTCAACGCTCATTGTCGTCTCCGTACCGCATCCGCCCGGTCCTGCCTGCCAGTGCTCTTACCGCTTGCTCGCGATGTAGTTCACCGCGTCGCCGACCGTCTTGAGGTTCGCCAGCTCGTCGTCCGGGATCTTCACCCCGAACTTGTCCTCCGCCTGGACGGCGATCTCCACCATCGACAGCGAGTCGATGTCCAGGTCGTCCACAAAGGACTTCTCCGGCGTGACGTCGTCCGCGGCGACACCCGCGATCTCCTCGACGATCGCGGCGAGTTCCTTCTCGATCTCCTCGTTCGCCACCTAAACGGTTTCCTTCCTTGTGCTCGGCCCGGCTGGCCACTCGGCCACCGGAGTCATGCGTTCGGTCAGGGACTGATCACGACCTGGGAGGCGTAGGACAGGCCCGCGCCGAAACCGACGAGTAGTAGTACATCACCACTGCGCACCCGGCCCGCCGCGCGCATGTGGTCCAACGCCATCGGGATCGACGCCGACGACGTGTTGCCGGAGTAGACGATGTCGTCCGCGACGACCATGTCCTCCCGGGCCCCTTCGGACCGCAGCTTCTTCGCGATGGCGCCGACGATGCGCAGGTTCGCCTGGTGCGGGATGAGCACGTCCACATCGGATGGCTTCAGCCCGGTCAGCTCCAGGGCGCGCAACGCGATCGGCGCCACCTTCGTGGTGGCCCAGCGGAACACCGCCTGGCCCTCCTGGTACAGCCAGCGTTCGTCGCGCATGTAGATCATGTCGGCCAGGTCGCCCGCGCTGCCCCACGCCACCGGGCCGATGGCCGGCTCGTCGGACGGCCCGACCACGGCGGCCCCAGCGCCGTCGGCGAAGATGATCGCGTTGGAGCGGTCGCTCGGCTCGACCCAGTCGGTGAACCGTTCCGCGCCGACCACCAGCACCCGCCCTGCCGAGCCGGAGCGGATCAGGTCGGACGCGGTGCCGATGGCGTAGCAGAAGCCGGCGCACGCCGCGTTCAGGTCGAACGCGCCCGCGCCGCTGATGCCGACCATGTCGGCCACCCGCGCCGAGGCGTTCGGGATCTGCGAGGGCAGCGTGCAGGTGGCGACGATCACGGTGTCCACGTCCGACGGTGCCACACCGGCGTCGGCCAGCGCCCTGCTGCCGGCCTCGGCGGCGAAGTCCACCAGGCGCTCGTCCGGCCGGGCGGCGCGGCGCTCGATGATGCCGACCCGCTCCCGGATCCACTCGTCGCTGGTGTCGATCACCTTGGCCAGCTCGTCGTTGGTGACGACCCGGTCCGGCTGGCTGCTGCCGGTGCCCAGGATGCGGGTCGCGGTGGCGCCGTGCGCGATGGTCAACGGAGTCATGCCGGTCACCGGTCGCCTCCCGTCGCGTCGGCGAGTACCTGCGTCACCTTGTCCAGGTCGTCCGGGATCTTCAGCGACACCGTTGTCGTGCCCTTCAACTCGCGCTTGACCAGGCCGGACAGCGTGCCCGCGGGCGGCAGTTCGACGGTCGCGGTGACCCCGAGCCCGGCCAGGGTCGCCATGCAGCGGTCCCAGCGGACCGGCCGGGTGACCTGGCCGACCAGCCGGGTCAGCTCCTCGGCGCCCGACGTGACGACCGTGCCGTCGGCGTTGGACAGCAACGGGAACACCGGATCGGTGACCGCGATGCCGCCGGCCTGCTCGCGCAGCGTCGCCTCGGCCGACGCCATGTAGCGGGTGTGGAACGCGCCGGCCACCTTCAGCGCGATCACCTTGGTGCCCGGCCGGCCGGCGCCGGCCAGCTTGTCCAGCGCGTCCCGCGACCCGGCGGCGACGATCTGGCCGGCACCGTTGATGTTGGCGCCCACCAGGTCGAACTCGGCCAGCCAGGCCAGCACGTCGTCCGGGTCGCCGCCCATCACCGCGGCCATGCCGGTGGGCTCCTGCGCGCACGCCCGCGCCATCGCCGCGCCGCGCACCGCGGCCAGCGCCACCGCGTTGTCCGCGCTGAACACCCCCGCCATCGCGGCCGCGGCCAGTTCGCCGACCGAGTGGCCCGCCATCGGCGTGCCGGCCGGCAGGCTCACCCGCCGACGCAGTTGGCCGAACGCGATCAGGCTCAGGGCCACCACCAGCGGTTGGGTCACGGCGGTGTCCTGGATGTCCTCGGCCGATGCCGTGGTGCCCAGTCTCGCCAGGTCCAGCCCGGTCGACTCGGACCAGACGGCCACCTGCTCGGCGACGCCGTCCAGTTCGAGCCAGGGGGTGAACATACCCGGCTTCTGGGCGCCCTGGCCGGGCGCGAGGAGTGCCATCACGACTTCCAGCAAACACGCTGCGGGCGGCGTGCGGTGGTGATGGCGGAAACCAAGTCGGACCGCGCGATTTGGAGGATCCCTACAAAGACGGTGCACAGGTGACCCAGCGCAACCTGACTGTCTTTCGGGTTACGCGGTGATGGCATTGTCGTGGTCCGCCACCTGGATGGTTACCACAGGCCGCGCGCTCGCGCCAGCCGGCCGACCGTCAGGGCGGTCCGCAGCACCAGCGCGTCCCGCGGATCCGTCGGGTTGCGGCCGGTGATCTCGGCGATCCGGCGCAGCCGGTAGCGGACCGTGTTGGCGTGCACGAACAGCACCCTGGCGCAGCCCTCCAGCGAGCCGCCGCCCTCCAGGTAGGCGTCCAGCGTCTCCAGCAGCGCCCCGCCCGCCTCCTCCACCGGCCGCGCCACCTGGTCCACGAGCTGGCGTTCCGCCTCCGGGTCGCCGGCCAGCGCCCGCTCCGGCAGCAGGTCGAGCGACCGCACCGGCCGCGGCGCGGTCGGCCAGCCGACCACCGCGCGCAGCCCGGACAACGCGTCGGAGGCGCT
>DATEPR010000200.1:0-3946 GCA_035273045.1 Pseudonocardiaceae bacterium
CGACGCTGGTGTTCGCCGAACACGCAGCACGCGCGTTCTTGAACATGATCAAGGCGAACGGCTCCTGTTGAGCCAGGGCGGCACACGGCATCCCGGCCGGGTTCCATGGCCGGGATGCCGCCTGTTGGGGGTCCCGTCCACGAGCCCTACCTGCGGTTTCGACCGATCACGTCGCGAGACCGGCCAGGCGCGTGCGGATCCGCTCCGCCCGATCGTCGCCATGCCGACATCATGTCGCCCCGGGCAACCCGTTGCGCTCCGGGCGCGGCCGGCGATAACCAGGCAACACCGACGTCCTGGAGGTCACCGATGTCCCGCAGCCTCGCCGGGAGCACGCAGGACCGGCCGACGACCGCGCCGGCCCGCCGGTGGGCCGTGTCGCTGGCCGTACTGGTCGTCGGCGCGGTCGCGGTGGTCCTCGCCGTCGTCGGCATCGCCGACAACGGACGACTGCCCGGGGACGTGGGCGCGCCGTCCAGCACGCACCACGCCCCCGCCACCACCGGACCCGTGGTCCAACCACCGGCGACCTAGGCGCGACCCCTGGCCAGGGCGATCAGCCGGTCCAGGACACGGTCGCCCCCCGCACGCAGGCCGTTGTGCTCGTACTCGTTGGTGAGCCATGGCCGCATCGTCGGGATGAGCCGCGCGGTCTCCAGCGAGAACTCCCGGTCCACATAGGCGTCCTCGGCGTAGATCGCGGCGGCGCACGGCACGGCACAGTCGCGCAGCACGTTCTCGTCGTACAGCCGCGGCCACTCGTGCTCGGCCAGCCGCATGCCCGCCTCGCGCAGCGGTGCGAACGCGCTGTAGTCCTCGAACATCCACGGGAACACGTGCTCGCCGGTGAGCAGCGTCGGGTCGGCGTCGAACTCGGCGGGCCGGACGCGGTCGGCCGACCAGCGGGTGGCCTGACCGTCGGCGTAGCAGGCCTCGTGCAGCACGTAGTAGATCGGGCTGCGGCCGGAGAACGGCGCCGCCGCGGCCGTCTCGTAGCCGAACTGTTCGGACTCCGGGTCGCGTTCCAGCAGGTAGTGCAGGCGTTCCGCGCCGTCGCTCATGCCCAGCGCGTTGCCGAGCTGACGGAACCGGCGGGACGTCAGCACGTCGCCGCCGGGCAGGGTGATCTTGCCCGCGTCGGCCAGCTCCACGATGCGCCGGATGCGGTCCCGGTCACCGGGATACCGCAGGTGGTAGCGCCGGTTGCGCTCCAGCATCGTGCGGTACGTCGCCCGGTACACGTCGTCCACCGGCCTGCCCACCGGCGGCACGCCGCCGGTGAACAACGCCTCGCGCAGGCTCTGCGGCGCGTGCGACAGGTAGGTCAGCACGCAGAAGCCGCCGAACGACTGGCCGAGCACGCTCCACCGGTCCACCCCCAGCTCGGCGCGGATCCATTCGGCGTCCTTGACGATCGAGTCGGCCCGGAAGTGCTTCAGGTACTCGAACTGCTCGTCCGCCGACCTGCCGGGCAGCATGTCGACCGGGGTGGACCGGCCGACACCGCGCTGGTCGAGCATCAGCACGCGGTAGTCGCGCAACGCCCTGCCCAGCCAGGACGGCGACATCGGCACGCCCGTCGGCCGTGGCGCCTCGCCACCCGGTCCGCCCTGGAAGAAGACCAGGAACGGCCGGTCGCGCCCGTCCGGGTCGGCGACCTCGCGCGCGAACACGGTGATGCGCTCACCGTCGGGTCGGTCGTGGTCCAGCGGTATCTGGAACTCGTGCTCTGTCAGGACAAGGCCAGGAACGTTCACTGTGATCGGCACGGCCCGATCGTCGCACGTCAGGCAACCGGCTAATCAGGCAAGCGGCGCCAGCGCTTCGGCCAGCGGGGCCAGCACGGCGGGGTCCAGTGGCGGCGGCAGGATCACGATCGCCAGGTCGACGCCCTCTTCGCCGAGTGCGGCGGCCGTCTGTGCGGCCTTGGCGGGACCGTCCGCGTCCAGCCGCACATGGCTGGACAGCGTGATCTCGGCCGGGTCACGGCCCACGTCGGCGCAGTGGGCGTGCAGCACGTCGCGCTTGTGCGCGAACTCCGCCGGGGTGCCGCCCACGAAGTTCCAGTGCTGCGCGAACCGGGCCGCGGTGCGCAGCGTGCGCTTCTCACCACCGCCGCCGATGCAGATCGGCGGGTGCGGCCGCTGGACGGGCTTCGGTTCGCAGCGCGCGTCCTTGAGCTGGTAGTAGCGGCCGTCGAACGTGGTGGACTCCTGGGTCAGCAGGCCGACCAGTACCTCGCACGCCTCCTCGAAGCGGTCGCTGCGCTCGCCCGGCGTGCCCAGTGCCATGCCGTACGCGCCGGACTCCAGCTCGTACCAGCCCGCGCCGACGCCGAGCTCCAGCCTGCCGCCGGACACGATGTCCAGGGTGGCCGCCATGTTGGCCAGCAGCGCCGGGTGCCGGTAGTGGATGCCGGACACCAGGTTGCCCAGCCGCAGCCGGGTGGTCGCCTGGGCGAGTGCGGTCAGCGTCACCCAGCCCTCCAGGCACGGGCCGTGCAGGTCGCCGCTGAGCGGGTAGAAGTGGTCGAACGTCCAGCCGGATTCGAACAGGTCGATCCCGTCCGCCTCCCGCCAGACCGCGAGCATCTCGGACCACGTGACATGCTGGGGCGAGGTCTTGAAGGCGAAGCGCATGCGGTGATCGTACGACCGGCGAGGAGGCCGCCGGTCGAGCCGGGCAGCGACGACGCTGTCACGGGTCGTGACAACTGGACCCCGGTCCGGTTGCTCCGCGGATCACGTCGAGTACGGTGGAAGACGGTCGGCGTGATCTGCCCGTTCGTGAGAGGTGATGGGAGACCGTGACCGAACGCGCACACGAGTACCAAGAACTGGCACCGTTGTTCCACCAGCTGGTCGACGAATCGGCGTCCGAGTCACAGCGCAAGTCGATCCGGGACCGCCTGGTCACCGAGCATCTGCCGGTGGCGGAACACATCGCCCGCCGGTTCCGCAACCGAGGCCAGTCGGCCGACGACCTGACGCAGGTCGCGACCGTCGGGCTGATCAATGCTGTCGACCGCTTCGACCCGGAACGCGGTACCGACTTCCTGTCCTTCGCCGTGCCCACGATCACCGGCGAGGTACGTCGTTACTTCCGGGACGCCACGTGGGCGATCCGGGTGCCCAGGCGCCTGAAGGAGCTGCACGCGGCGGTGTCGTCCGCGTCGGCGTCGCTCGGCCAGCAGCTGGGCAGGTCGCCCCGGCCCAGCGAGATCGCGGCCGAACTGGGCATTCCGGTCGACGAGGTGTACGAGGGCCTGCAGGTGGGGTACGCCTACCGCGGCGAGTCGCTGGACGAGGGGTCCGACGAGGACGGCGGCAACGTCGGCGACAGCAGGCTCGGCGTCACGGACCCCGAACTGAACACCGTGGAGAACCGGGAGACGTTGTTGCCCGCCCTGGCCAAGCTGCCGGAGCGGGAGGCCGCGATCGTGAAGATGCGGTTCTTCGGCCACATGACGCAGACGCAGATCGCGAAGCGGATCGGTGTCTCGCAGATGCACGTGTCCCGGCTGCTCGCGGCCAGCCTCGCCACCCTCCGACAGTCGATTGTGGACGGTGAGGACGGACCATGACCGAGGCATCCCCGGACGACGTCCTGGCACAGCAGGAGGACGTCGACGAGGCAGGCGAGTGGATCGAGGACGAGGAGTTCCCGCTGGACGCGGACCCGGCCGACGTGGCCGAGCAGCGTGAGTCGACGGGCTACCCCGACGACGAGTAGCCCCGATCCCGGCCGTGCGCCGGACGGGGGTACGGCCCCACAATGGGCCGGTGAACGAGACACCGCTGGTCCGCCGCGTCCGGGAGTCCATCATCGGCGACGACCAGGTGATGTGGGGGCCGTACGGGCCCCGGCGCGTCACCTACGCCGACTACACCGCGTCCGGGCGTTCCGTGTCGTTCATCGAGGACTTCATCCGCTCGGAGGTCCTGCC
>DATEPR010000201.1:0-2028 GCA_035273045.1 Pseudonocardiaceae bacterium
CGGCTGACCACCCGCAGGGCGGCGCTGCTCGCGCTGGTGGTGTGCGGCCTGGCGCTGAGCATCGCGGTGCCGCTGCACACCTACCTGTCGCAGCGCGACGACCTGGCCGCCCAGCAGCAACAGCAGCAGGTGCTGCGGCAGCAGCGCCGGGCGCTGGAGCAGCGGGAGCAGCAGCTGTCCGACCCGGCCCAGATCGAGGCCGAGGCCCGTACCCGGCTGCACTTCGTGCTGCCCGGCGAGACCCCGTACGTGGTGCAGCTGCCGAGCACTCCGCCGACCCCGCCCGCCGGTCACGGCGCCAAGCGGCCCAATCCGACGACGAGCTGGTACGAGGCGCTGTGGAACTCGATCGCGGGGACACCGTGATCGCGTCGTTCGCGCCGGCCACCGACGCGGACCGGGCCGCCGTCGCCGAGCAGTTGGGCCGGGAGCCGCGCGGCATGTTGGCCGTCGTGGCGCGCTGCCCGAGCGGCCACCCGGCGGCCGTGGCCACCCACCCCCGGCTGCCGGACGGCACCCCGTTCCCCACGCTGTACTACCTGACCTGTCCCCGGCTGTGCTCGCTGGTCGGGCGGCTGGAGGCCGGCGGCGTGATGCGGGAGATGAGCCAACGGCTGGCCGCCGACGCGGACCTGGCGGCCGCGTACCGCAGGGCACATGAAACGTACCTGTCCGAAAGGGATGCGCTCGTTCCGTTGGGCACCGATGTCACCGCGGGCGGGATGCCGGAGCGCGTCAAATGCCTGCACGCACTGCTGGCGCACAGCCTGGCCGCGGGTCCGGGTGTCAATCCACTCGGCGACGAGACATTGGCTCTGGTCAGGCAGTGGTGGCCGGACGGCGACTGTGCCGCGGCAGAATACCGTTAACGGTTGATTCCCTTCGCCCCCCAATTTTGGTCGCCAGGTGATACGGACGCATCGATTGGTGCGTAAGGATGAGCAATTCGTGACCATTTGTGGTCCAGTCGCTCTGCCGGCATGACATCGTGTCCTCAAGGAGGCAAGCTGGGCAGTCGAAGACGCGCGGCAGAGGAAGGGTGGGCGAGCAGTGGGACCGACCAGGAGGCGGAAGGCCGACAGGATCAGGCAACCGGGCGACCGGCGCCGACGTCGGAACCTCGCTCTTCTGGCGAGCGCGCTGGTGACCTTACCGGTCGCGCTGTCCGCCGACGTCGCCGTGAACCTGGTGAGCAACACCGCCGACCAGAGCCCGCTGGCCGCCACGCGGTCCTTCCCCGGGAACCCGTCCGTGCCGTCCGACCTGGGCGCCACCGGTGCCTCCCCGCACGACACCCAGTTGTCGCCGCAGATCCTGCACGACGCGGGCAACCAGCAGGCGCTGGCCACGGGCGCCGGCCCCAGGGACAACCTGCCCAACGGCCCGCTCGGCATCCCCGGCGTGGTGCTGGACGCCTACCTGCACGCGCAGCAGGTGATGGGCGCGGAGGACCCTGGCTGTCACCTGCCGTGGTGGCTGCTGGCCGGCATCGGCAAGATCGAGTCGAGCCAGGCCGAGAACGGCGAGGTGGACGCGAACGGCACCACGCTGCAGCCGATCCTCGGCCCGGAGCTCAACGGCCAGAACGGGTTCGCCGCGATCCCGGCGATCCTCGGCGGCCGGTGGACCGGTGACCCGGTGTGGCAGCGCGCGGTCGGCCCGATGCAGTTCCTGCCGTCCACGTGGCTGACCTGGGGGCGTGGCGGCAACCCGAACAACGTCTACGACTCGGCGCTGGCGGCCGGCCGTTACCTGTGCGCGGGTGGCGGGAACCTGTCGCAGCCCGCGGACGAGGCGGCCGCGGTGTTCTCCTACAACCATTCGGACAGCTATGTCCGGATCGTGTTGATCTGGGCGAACGCCTACCGGCAGGGTGTCACGCCGCTGCCGGAGGTCGTCGCCGCGCCGGAGGGACCGGCACCGTCGAACCGGCCGCTGCCGTCCCGGACACCGGGTGCCGGCGGCACGGCGCCCGGCGGTGGCCCGGCCGCACCGGGTTCGTCCGCGCCGGCCGGCCCGGCACCGGCT
>DATEPR010000202.1:0-6667 GCA_035273045.1 Pseudonocardiaceae bacterium
ATCAAGGTCGCGGGCCACCGGGCGGATGTCCGAGTGGTAGTCGGAGTCGTCGAAGTCCGGCGGGAGGTCGTCGGCGGGCCGCGGTCGCGGGCGGCTGCCCCGGGTGAACCGGCGGGCGAACGCGCCGCCGACCACCGTCGCGACGATCAACAGCAGGAACGCCACCCGGTGGGACAGGCCGGACGAATCGCCGGGCGCCGCGTCGGCCGGCTCGACCACCCCGCCGTCGGTGAACCCGGCCGGCACGAGCACGGCGACGTGCTCACCGCGCTGGTGTCCACAGCCGTCGAGTTTGGCCTGGTGGGTGCGGCCGGCGAGGCCGAACGACAACGAGTCCTGGGTGTCGCCGCCCTGGCAGGACGCGCCGGCCGTGACGGTGGCCTGCGCTCGGGTGGTGCCGCTGGTCGGCGAGGTCTTCGACCCGGCGTATCCGGCCGCCAGCCACAGGCCGATGACCACCACGGCGACGCAGGCCAGTCCGACGCTCGTCTGGATGACGAGGCGCCGCCGGTCGGGTCCCAGTGCAACCGCCACCCCACGAATATGGCAGATGCCGCCGGTGTGCACGCCCCCGCAGGGGTCGGCGGCTGAACGGACGCTGAAGCGTCGCCCGTCTTACCTGGTCTTCAAGGGTGCCGACAGCAGAATGTGCGGGTGACGAAAGCGCGCATCCTCGTCGTGGAGGACGCCGAGGCCATCAACGCCGCGGTGTGTGCCGCCCTGCGGGACAACGGCCTGGAACCGCTGGGCCGGATGGACGGCCGGGAGCTGGAACACGACCTGAAGCGCTTCCGGCCGGACCTGGTGGTGCTGGACGTGCTGCTGCCCGGCCGGGACGGGTTCGCGCTGCTGGACGTGGTGCGCCGGACGACCAACGCCGGTGTGGTGATGCTCACCGCGCGGGACGGGGTGCCGGACCGGCTGCGCGGCCTGCAGGGCGGCGCGGACGACTACGTGGTAAAGCCGTTCGTGCTGGCCGAGCTGGTGGCCAGGGTGGTCGCGGTGCTGCGCAGGCTGGGCCGCACGCCCGCCACCGTGCAGGTGGGCGACCTGGTGGTGGACGCGGAGTCCGGGGTGGTGCTGTTCGGCGGCACGCCGGTCGAGTTGACCGCGACCGAGTTGCGGCTGCTGGAGTACCTGGCGGCGCAGCGCGGCCGGGTGGTGAGCAAGACGCAGATCCTGACCGCGGTGTGGGGCTACGAGGACTACGACCCGAACCTGGTCGAGGTGCACGTGAGCGCGTTGCGCCGGAAGCTGGAGGCGCACGGCCCCCGCCTGCTGCGCACCGTCCGCGGCCTGGGATACGTGCTGCGCGAGGAAGATCCGTGACATCACCCGGCCCGCTGCGCACGGGCTCGCTGCGCAGGCGGGTCACGCTGTTGGTGCTGGTGCTGCTCGCCGTGGTCGTGCTGGGCACGGTCCTGGTGGTCAACGCCGTGTTCGCGGCCGAGACCAACCGGGACCTCAACGCGGTGCTGGTCGACCACGAGCGGCTGGCGGTGCTGCTGGCCAGGCAGCGGATCAACCCGCAGGCGCTGATGAACCGGGTGGACACCGACAGCGTGCGGGCCAGGCTGGTGCTGGCCGACGGCCGGATACTGGGCAGCCTGCCGGTGCGGGTGCCCGCCCAGACCGCCGCCAGGCGGGCCACGATCACGCTGACGTCGCGCGGCGTGCTGGGTGGCGCCCGGCTGACCCTGGTGGCCGAGACGTCCGCGATCGAGCAGGCACAGTCGCAGCTGCGCAGGGTGTTGCTGCTGGTCGGGCTGGCCGCGCTGGTGGTCACCGGGGTCGTGGTGGTGATCACCGTGCGGATGGCGCTGGCACCGCTGGACGTGATGACCAGGCTGGCCAGGTCGATCGCCCGCGGCGGCCGGGGCTGGCGGCTGTCGCCGACCCGGCCGGAGACCGAGCTGGGCCGGACGGCGGCCGCGTTCGACGACATGCTGGACGCCCTGGAGGGCGCCGAACAGCAGGCCCGCACGGCGGAACTCCAGGCGCGCACGGCCGAGGCGGCGTCGCGGGCATCCGAGGAGCGGACCCGCAGGTTCGTCGCCGACGCCGCACACGAGTTGCGCACACCCATCGCCGGTGTGCAGGCCGTTGCGGAGGCGGTGCTCCAGCAGTCACCGGAAGCCTCGCGTGAGGACACTGACCGGCTGCTTCTGTTGCTGGCACGGGAATCCCAGCGGGCCGGGCAACTGGTCAACGACCTGCTGGACATGGCACGGATCGACGCGGGCGTGGAACTGACGCGCAACCCGGTGGACCTGCGGGCACTGGCCGACGCGCAGGCCGAACGCAGCAGGGTGCTGGCGCCGGAGCTGACGGTGCGAGTGGACGGACCGGCGCTCACCGTGTGGGCGGACGGGGCCAGGGTCACCCAGATCGTGGCCAACCTGCTGGACAACGCCCGGCACGCCACCGAGCCGGACGGGCACGTCGACGTGTCGTTGCGCTCCGTCGGTGCGTACGCCGAACTGTTGGTCACCGACGACGGTCCGGGTGTCGCGCCGCAGGACCGCGAGCGGATCTTCGACCGACTGGTGCGACTGGACACCGGCCGGGACCGCAGGCACGGCGGATCGGGCCTGGGACTGCCCATCGCCAGGGGTTTCGCCCGCGCGCACGGCGGCGACCTGACCTGCGAGCCGCCAGGTCCCGGTGGTGGCGCGGTGTTCCGGCTCCTGTTGCCTGTGAACAAGAACTGGGCGGACCCGCGGAACCCCACGGAACGCTTGCGGCCCAACGATCCCCAGTGGCCGGCGTGAGCAGTTGCCGGCCAACGGCAACCTGTGAACCCACGACGAGTGTCGACACAAAGGGACGAGACGCTATGATGTGCACGTGCCGTTATCGCCACAGCACGCCGCGTCCGCACTTGGCTGGCGCGGCGTCGTCGTTCCGGACGTAGGCGTCCTGGGCTACCGGGTGTCCGCTGTGGTTCGGGTCCACGACGACGTGGATCGCTGGCGCCGGTCGAACGGTTGGCCGCCCCAGCCCGATCCGTCGTGGTTCCGGACCTGGTTCAACCCCGGTCCCCTGGACCGCACGCCGCTGCCCGCGGTCGACCTGGTCGGCATCCTCGTCGCCGAGTCGGCGCCGGATCGCGCGCTGACCGCCTGCGGCACCCTGATCAGCCTCGCGCCGGTCGCCGTCGTGCTGCCGGGGCCGGCGGTGGACGACCCGTGGTCGCTGAGCCTGAGTGAACTGGACTACTACGGCGTCGGCGTGGTCGCGGGCAGCGACGACGCAGGAGCGAAGGTCGTCGTGCCACCGGAGGACCGCTCCGGTGAGTTCGGACCGTCCCTGTACGGGCGCTGGTTGCAGGAAGTCCTGTACGACCGCGTGGTCAGGGGCCTGCACGTGCCCGAACTGTCCCGTGGGGACAGTCCGGCCGGCTAACTCGCCTCGGGCACCGCGGTGAGCAGTTCGCGCAGGCCCGCGGCGTCCAGCAGGTCCGCCGGCCGCACCGTGCGGTCGTGCGCGACGTAGTGGAACACCGCACGCACCCGTTCGACGTCGACGCCGGCCAGCGCGGCCCAGGCCAGCCGGTACGCGGCCAGCTGCACCGCAAGCGCCCGCGCCTGCTCGTCACCGGGCGGTGACCCGGTCTTCCAGTCCACCACCGTCCACCCGCCGTCGTCGTCCGCGAACACGGCGTCCATCCGGCCGCGCACGGTGATCCCGGCGAGCTGGGTCTCGAACGGCACCTCGACGTCGTGCGGCACCCGGTCGGCCCACGTGCTGGCGAGGAACGCCGCCTTGAGCCGATCCAGCGAAGTGTCGACACTCTGCTGGCCGGGGTCCGCTGAACCAGGCAGATCGTCCACGTCCAGCAGCCGGTTCGCGGCGAACCGCTGGGCCAGCCAGCCGTGGAACGCGGTACCCCGCCGGGCCAGCGGATTCGGCGGCAGCGGCAGCGGCCGGCGCAGGCGGCGGGCCAGCGCGTCCCGGTCCGCGGCCAGTTCGACGAGCTGGCTGACGGTGAGCTGGTCGGGCAGCAGCACCCGCTCCCGGTGGCTGTGCCGGTCCGCCCGTTCGGCCAGCAGCACGTCGACGTCCCTGGCCCAGCCGTCCTCGTCGTCCTCGTCGCCGGCCCGGTCGCCGCTGGTCAGCGCCGAGGTGACCAGTTCGGCGCCCTCGGCGAGCCAGTGCCGCCGGGCGGCGACCGGATCGGCCGGCCACGGTGTGGTGCGGACGTACTCGGCGAGCGGATTCTCCGCCTCCGGATCGGGCTGGTCGGCCCACTCCTCGACGGTGCCGATGGCCGGTGACATGACCAGCGCGGCGTGGATGTCGCGCAGGAAGTCCGACGGGCCGCGCGGCCGCGTGCCGGTCTCACCCCACCAGTGGCCGGACACCAGCAGCGCGCGCTCGGCGCGGGTCAGCGCGACGTAGCACAGCCGGCGTTCCTCGATCAGCCGGCGCTGCTCGAAGGCGTCGTCGTGGGCGGTCAGCTCGGTCTCGATCTCCTTGCGGTTCAACCCGTTCGCCAGCCTAAGTGTCGGCAGATCGTGGGCGTCACCGCGCAGTTCGGCCGGCAGTTCGGTGATCGACCGCAGCCACGACGCCGACCGCCGCTTGCCCGGGAACACGCCGTCCACCAGGTGCGGCACCGCGACCAGTTGCCACTCCAGGCCCTTGGCCGCGTGCACGGTGAGGATCTGCACCCGGTCGTCGGCGACCTGCACCTCGCCCGGGTTCAGGCCGTCCTCCTCGCGTTCGGCGACGCCGAGGTAGTCCAGCAGCGCGGGCAGCGTCGCCGAAGGGCTGGCCGCGGCGAAGTCGGCGACCACGTCGGCGAAGGCGTCCAGGTGCACCCGGCCGACACCGCCGGGCCGGGCCAGCGCCTCGATGTCCAGCATGAGCGTGCGCTCGACCTCGGCGACCAGTTCCGGCAGCGGCGCCTCCAGCCTGCGGCGCAGCGCGGCAAGTTCGTCGCCGAGTTCGGCGATCCTGCGGTAGCCGGCGACGGAGTAGGCGGTGGGGTCGCCGGGATCGTCCAGCGCGTCCGCGAGTCCGGTCTGGTCCGCGTGCTCGCCGGGCACGATGCCCGCCGCCAATATGTCCTCAGTGGACGGATGACCGCCGAGTGCCACGGCACGGCGCCACAACGCGGCCAGGTCGGCCGCGCCGATCCGCCACCGGGAACCGGTCAGCAGCCGCATCGCCGCCGTGCCGGCCAGCGGATCGACCAGCAGGCGCAACGTGCTCACCAGATCGCGGATCTCCGGTTCGGCCAGTAGGCCGCCGATGCCGACCACCTCGACCGGCAGTCCCTCGGCGCGCAGCGCCTGCGCGATGTCCGCCATGTCGGCCCGGCGGCGCACCAGCACCGCGGCCGTCGGCGGCGCACCGGTTTCGGCAACGGTGTCCCGCCACCGCCGCGCGACCGCGGCGGCCAGCCAGGCCCGTTCCTGGCGGATGTCGGTGAGCAGCGCGCACGCCACGTCACCGGGTGGCACGTCGTCCCTGGACCGCAGGTCGTCCACGTCCAGGCCGGCCGACCGCAGCGGATGGGCGACCACGTTGGCCAGGTCGAGCACCTCGGCCGGGTTGCGGAAACTGGTCAGCAGGCCGAACCTCGCGGCCGGCGCCGACGTGCGATCGCTTGCCACGCGGGGAAAGTCGGTGGTGAACCGGGGCAGGTTGGCCGCGCTCGCGCCGCGCCAGCCGTAGATCGCCTGCGCCGGGTCGCCGACGGCGGTGACCGGCAGCGGCGGGCCGTCGCCGAACAGCGAGCGCAGCAGCACCCGCTGCGAGTGGCCGGTGTCCTGGTACTCGTCCAGCAGCACGGCGCCGTAGCGGGCGCGTTCCCCCTGGGCCACCTCGGGATGCTCGACCGCGAGGGTGGCGGCCAGGGCCAACTGGTCGGCGAAGTCGAGCGCGCCCAGCCGGCGCTTGGCCTGCGCGTAGGCGTCCACCAGCGGCAGCAGTTCCACCCGGAACCGTTGCGCGGCAAGCATGTCCCGCAGCTTCTCGGACATCTCGGCGCGCTGTTTGGGCCCCTTCGGCGCCTGCTCGACGATCTCGACGAAACGCTCGGCGTGGTCGCGCAACCGGTCCGGGTCGACCAGGTGCTCGGCGAACTCGCCGGCCAGCTTGAGGACGTAGCCGGTGATGGTGGCGGGCACCTTGTCGGTGTCGATGTCCGCCACCCAGGTGGACACCACGTGGTGGGCCACCTGCCAGGCGGCGGTCTCGGTGAGCAGCCGGGCACCTGGCTCGAACGGCAGCCGCAGGCCGTGCTCGGACACGATGCGGCTGGCGTAGGCGTGGTACGTGAGGATCGTCGGCTCGGTGGTGAGGACCGCCATCCTGCGCTGCCCGGTCGGATCGACCCGTTCGATCAACTTCGACCCGGCCAACCGGCGCAACCTGGCCCGCACCCGGTCGGACAGCTGGCGCGCGGCCTTGCGGGTGAACGTCAGCCCCAGCACCCGGTCCGGCGTGACCATCCCGTTGGCCACCAACCACACCACCCGAGCGGCCATCGTCTCCGTCTTGCCGGCGCCAGCACCGGCCACCACCAGCGCCGGCTCGGGCGGAGCGGCGATCACCTCGGACTGCTCGGCGGTCGGCGCCGGCAACCCGAGCTCCGCGGCGATGACGCCCGGCCCCACGAGAGTCATTCGCCCACCTGGCGGCCCTCGTCGTGGAGGGG
>DATEPR010000203.1:0-4114 GCA_035273045.1 Pseudonocardiaceae bacterium
CGCGGCACGCGCGAACCGTGGCTGGTCATCGACCCCAAGCCGCTCGTCGGCGACCCGGAGTTCGGCGTGATCCCACTGCTGTGGAACCGGTACGAGGAATCCGGTGGGGCACAAGGGATCGCGGCCCGAATAGCACGGATCGTCGACGCCGCCGGACTGGATCCGGAGAAGGCCCGCGCCTGGACGCTGGTGCGGGCGGTCCGCAACTGGCTGGGCGCGCTGGACGACGGCGGGTTCCCGGACGCCGGGATGCTCGCCGAGATCGCGCTCGTCACCCACCGCTAACGCCGCAGGCTGGTGGTCTGTCGATTTCCTCGGGCCGGAGAACGGCCACTAATCTCACCCGCATGGCAGCCGTGAACAGGGTATTCGCAGCCCGGCTGGCCGGGCTCCCGGTCTTCGGACCGGACGGCGAGTCGATCGGCCGGGTACGGGACGTCGTGGCCGGTCTGCGCCCGGACCGGCAGCCACCCAGGGCGCTGGGCATCGTGATCGAGGTGATGTCCCGGCGGCGCATCTTCGTGCCCATGCTGCGGGTCACGTCCATCGAGCCGAACGCGGTGAACCTGGCCACCGGCCGGGTCAACCTGCGCCGGTTCAGCCAGCGGGCCACCGAGGTGCTGGTGGTCGGCCAGTTGCTGGACGCGCGGGTGACGCTGTCCGGGCCGTCCGCCGGGCTGGACGATGGCGAGCAGATCAGCGCCGTCGTCGTGGACGCCGCGATGGAGCAGACCAGGACCAGGGACTGGCTGGTCACCAAGCTCGCCGTGCAGGAACGCAACCGGCTGCTGTCCCGCCGCGGCCCGCTGCGGGTGCTGGCCTGGGAGGACGTGGGCGGCATCGGCCTGCTGGACCTGACCGGCCAGCCGCAGGGCGCCCACCAGTTGATCGCCGTGTTCGACGGGATGCGCCCGGCCGACGTGGCCAGCGCGCTGCTGGACCTGCCGGTGAAGCGCCGCTACGAGGTGGCGGACGCGCTGGACGACGAACGCCTGGCCGACGTCATCGAGGAGCTGCCCGAGGACGACCAGAAGGACCTGCTGGCCCACCTGGACGACGAACGGGCCGCCGACGTGCTGGAGGCGATGAACCCGGACGACGCCGCCGACCTGCTGGCCGAACTGCCGGAACTGGACAAGGACCGCCTGCTGGCCCTGATGGCGCCGGAGGAGTCGGCGCCGGTGAAACGGCTGCTGCAGTACTCGTTCGACACGGCCGGCGGCCTGATGACGCCCGAACCGGTGATCCTCTCACCGGACGCCACCGTCGCCGAGGCCCTGGCCAGGGTGCGCCACGCCGACCTGGCCGTCGCCCTGTCCACCATGGTGTTCGTGTGCCGGTCACCGCAGGCCACGCCGACCGGCCGCTACCTGGGCTGCGTGCACTTCCAGCGGCTGCTCCGCGAGCCACCGTCGGACCTGGTGGCCGGCGTGGTGGACACTGATCTGGACAGCCTGTCCCCGACCGACCCGCTCGCCGACGTGACCCGGTACTTCGCGGCCTACAACCTGGTGTGCGCGCCGGTGGTGGACGACGAGGAACATCTCCTCGGCGCTGTCACCGTGGACGACGTCCTGGATCACTTGCTGCCGGAGGACTGGCGGGAGACCGGCCGCTACCCGCATCCGGCGGAAAACCGGCAGGAGGCAAGCCATGCCTGAACTGACCGTGCCGCGCCGCAGGCTGGACCAACCCCGGCGGCCGCGCCGGCTCACCGTCGAGGTGGATCCGGAAGCGTTCGGCCGGTTCTCCGAACGGCTGGCCCGGTTCATGGGCACCGGCACGTTCCTGTTCTGGCAGACGCTGTTCGTGGCCGTGTGGATCATCCTGAACCTGTCCGCGGCCTCGCTGCGCTGGGACCCCTATCCGTTCATCCTGCTCAACCTGGCCTTCTCCACCCAGGCCGCCTACGCGGCGCCGCTGATCCTGCTGGCCCAGAACCGGCAGGACGACCGGGACCGGATCTCGCTTGAGGAGGACCGGGCGCGGGCCGCGCAGACCAAGGCGGACACCGAGTTCCTGGCCCGCGAACTGGCCGCGCTGCGCCTGGCCATCGGCGAGATCGCCACCCGCGACTACCTGCGCGGTGAACTGGACCGGCTGCGCCAGGAACTGGTGCACGAGGTGAAACCGAAGCCCCGCAAGCGCAAGGCCGGCCAGCCAGCCGCCGAGGCCGTGCGCGACTCGCAGGCGTGGGAGGACGAACCGGAACACCAGCGACGCTAGGTCAGTCGGCCGGCGGGTCGTCCGCGGCCAGCTTCTCGCACGTGTCGCCGAACGCGACCAGGTCGGTACCCTCCAGCCGGCCGGCGAAGTGCCGCGCCACACCGGACAGGTGGGTGCCGGTGGCGGCCCGCAGCCGGTCGTAGCCGAGTTGGGTGAGCACCGCGACGACGCCCCGGCCGTCGGTGTCCACCCTGGCGCGAGCGACCAGCCCGCCGCGTTCCAGCCGGTCCACCAGTCTGGTGACACCCGAACGGGACAGCAGTACGGCGTCCGCGAGCTCAGTCATCCGCAGCCGGTGATCCGGTGCCTCGGCCAGTTGGACCAGCACGTCGTACGAGGCCAGGGAGAGTCGTTGCGCCGCGAGCAGTTCCGCTTCCAGCACGCGGGTGAGGTGTGCGTGCGCCCGCAGGAACGACCGCCACACGCCCAGTTCCGTCCGGCTCAGCAGTCGAGCCGCACCCGATGGAGGCACGGAACGATGTTACGGTCGGCGTTCAATCCGTTCCGGCCGGCCCCCGTAAATCGACCAAAAGGTGAGAGAACGCACCGCTGGCCGAGTGGCTGACCCACCGCCCGTAACATGGGATTCGGTAGCGACGGCGACCCGGGTCGGGTCGCCTCGACCAGGCAGACCAGGGCATTGTCCAGACAGAAGGCCGGTGCACGAGACGTGACCAGCAGCCAGACCACCCAGCAGGGCATCCCGAGCGTCGAGCAGGTGCGGGAGGCACTCGCCACCGTGATCGACCCGGAGATCCGACGGCCCATCACCGAGCTCGGCATGGTCAAGGACGTCGCCGTGGAACCGGACGGCACGGTCGCGGTGGCCGTCTACCTGACCGTGGCCGGCTGCCCGCTGCGGGACAAGATCACCCAGGACACCACTGCCGCCGTCAGCAAGCTGCCCGGTGTCCGGGACGTCCGGGTGACGCTGGACGTGATGAACGACGAGCAGCGCGCTGAGCTGCGCAAGTCGCTGCGCGGCGACGCGAAGGACCCGGTGATCCCGTTCGCCCAGCCGGGCAGCCTGACCCGCGTCTACTGCGTCGCGTCCGGCAAGGGCGGAGTCGGCAAGTCCAGTGTCACGGTGAACCTGGCGGTCGCGATGGCCGAGCGCGGGCTGTCCGTCGGCGTGGTGGACGCCGACATCTACGGGCACTCGGTGCCCAGGATGCTGGGCACCGAGGGCCGGCCGGTGAAGGTCGACGACATGATCATGCCGCCGCAGGCGCAGGGCGTGAAGGTCATCTCGATCGGCATGTTCACGCAGGGCAACGTGCCCGTGGTGTGGCGCGGCCCGATGCTGCACCGGACGCTCCAGCAGTTCCTGTCCGACGTGTTCTGGGGCGACCTGGACGTGCTGCTGCTGGACCTGCCGCCGGGCACCGGTGACGTGGCCATCTCGGTGGCGCAGCTGATCCCGAACGGCGAGATCCTGGTGGTCACGACCCCGCAGACTGCCGCGGCCGAGGTCGCCGAGCGCGCGGGCGCCATCGCGCAGCAGACCCGGCAGCGGATCGTCGGCGTGGTGGAGAACATGTCCTGGCTGGAGTTGCCGGACGGCACCCGGATGGACGTGTTCGGCTCCGGCGGCGGGCAGATCGTGGCGGACCGGCTGAGCAAGCTGACCGGCGCGACGGTGCCGCTGCTGGCCCAGGTGCCGCTGGACCCCCGGCTGCGCGAGGCGGGCGACGGCGGCCGGCCGATCGTGGCGGCCGAGCCGGACGCGCCGGCGGCGAAGGTGCTCAAGGACGTGGCCGAGCGGCTGTCCGTGCGCTCCCGCGGCCTCTCCGGGCGGTTGCTCTCGGTGAGTCCCGCAGGTCGCTGATCGATACCCGGCCCGCTCACTTTGGGGGCCGGGCGGCAACCCACCCTGGTTGTCCGGTCA
>DATEPR010000204.1:0-3139 GCA_035273045.1 Pseudonocardiaceae bacterium
ACGCACGTGAGCGCCAGCACGTAGAAGAACGGCAACCCGACGCCGAAGCCCAGCGTGATCTGCCAGCCGGCGACCAGCCAGCCGGCCAGCGCCCAGCCGGGCCGGGTCCGCTCCGGCCGGTACCCGTGGCTCAGCGACCAGCCGTGGCCGCGGGCGAGCATCGCGAGGGCCAGCGCGATCCCGCCGGTGGACAGGATGTTGAGGTGCCCGTCGTGGCCGTACCGCCACGGCGCGTACGCGAACGCCGCACCGGCGACCGCCGAGCCGACCCGGTTCGCACCGAGCTGGCGGGCCAGCGCGTACGCGCCGACCGTGGCGAGCGCGAAGGCCAGCACGAACACGATGTTGTAGCGGAGCATGGCGGCCGCCGGGCCGGTACCGATCACCCCGGCCGGGGCGTACCCGAGGAGGGTGTCGCTGAACGCCAGGGCCCACCGTTCCGGGTAGAAGGCGTTGGTGGTCCACAGCGCGCCGGGGTCGTACAGCAGCGCGTGACCGTTCCAGGCCAGCAGCCACGCCTGGCCGGTCGGGTCGCCGCTGTCGCCGATGATCGTGGTCACCGGGTTGGCGATCGTGTTGGGCAGCAGACCCGCGGAGAGCAGCCACTGCGCGTACGGCGGCAGCAGCCAGATCATCAGCACCGCGAGGACGACCGCGCCGGCGCAGGCCAGGGTCCACTCGTGGCGTACCGCGCGCAGCACCCGCCACGTCCGGGCCGGCTCGGCGGCGACCGGCGGCCGGACCTCCTCCGGCGTCGTCGTGCTCGTGTCGGGCAAGCGCTCCCCCTCGTGCCTTCCCGACCGCTCGGCAAGGCACGGGTCAAGGTATCGGACCCGCGCCGGTCCGCTCCACCCCGTTCGCCGCCCGGCGTGCCGGACCCGGTCGCCCGGCCGGGCCCGGCCGCCGCCGGTCAGCCGATCGCGATCCGCCCGTCGGTGCCGTAGGTGAACGGGGTCGGCAACGTGGCGACGTAGTCCACCAGCGGTACGAGCTCGGCGTCCGCGGTCTGCACGATGTTGCTCGCGCCCTCCAGCACGGTGAAGCCGTCGCCACCGCCCATCATGAACGAGTTCGCGGTACCGGTGTAGGTGACCGAGGCGTCGTCCGGGATCGGCGTGCCGTCGGACCGGGTGACCGTGGTGATCCGGCCGCCGGAGTACGTGAACCGCAGGCCGGAGACCTGCATGATGCCGCCGGTACCGGGCGCGAGCTGCTGGCGCAGCAGGGCCCACACCTGGGCGCCGGTCAGCGTGAAGGTGTCCACGTAGTCGTCCTGGAACGGTTGCATGGTGAACAGGTCGCCGTAGGTGACCTCGCCGGCCCGCAGGCCGGCCCGGATGCTGCCGGTGTTCACGAACGCCAGGTCTGTCCTGGCGTACGCCCGCTGCGCGTCCGCGACGAGGTCACCCGCCGGGGACTCGCCGGCCGGCGTGGCGCCGCCCTCGCGCTGCGACGGCACGTCCGCCGCCGCGGTGTTGATCACCCGCTGCGTGATCGGGTCGGTGGCGGCCACCGCCTGGTCCACCACCGCCTGCACCGCCGGGTCCGGTGCGACGGCCGGCGCCGCCGGGTCGGTCGCCTTCGGCGGGATCGTCGGCCAGACCGGTTGCACCGAACCCCAGCTCGCCACGATGGTCCCGGCCTGCCGGTCCAGCAGCAGGTGGACCTGGTCGTAGGCCCGGGTGAACGACGACGCCTGGATCACCAGGGTACGGCCCACCCGGGTGTCCACCACGGTGTGGCTGTGGCCGCTGATCAGCACCGACACCGCCGGATCGAGCCTCTGCGCGATCTCGTGGATGCGGTCGCCGACCGTGCCGACCGGGTACGCGGACTGCACGCCGCCCTCGTGCACCACCGCGACGAACGCGTGCACGCCGGCGCGCTGCAGGCGCCGCACCACGCCGTTGATCGCGGTGGCCTCGTCGGTGAAGTGCACGCCGGTCGTACCGCCGGTGGTGACGATCGTCGGGGTGGTCACGGTCGTCGCGCCGACGAAGGCCACCGGCACCCCGCCGACCTTCTCGATCGTGTACGGCGGCAGCAGCGGCTCACCGGTCCGGTCGCTGATCACGTTCGCGTCCACCACCGGGAAGTTCAGGCCGCTGAACGTGATCGACGGGTCCAGCGTGGACGGACCGCCGCGGATCTGCCGCAGCATCTCGGTGACGCCGCGGTCGAACTCGTGGTTGCCCAGTGTGCCGACGTCGATGCCCATCCGGTTCAGCGCGTCGAGGGTGGGCTTGTCGCGCAGCAGCGCGGACGCCGGTGGGCTGGCGCCCACCATGTCGCCCGCCTCGACGGTCACCGTGTCGTCGGACCGGGCCGCCTTCTTCAGGTACGCCGCGAGCAGCGCGAGCCCGCCGGCCGCGTCGCGGACCCCGGTGTACGGATCGGTGTAGGTCAGCCCGGCCGAGGTCAGGTTGCCGTGCACGTCGTTGATCCCGAGCAGCTGACCGGTCGCGTACCGGTCACCGCTCCGCAGGATCGAGGTGAGCACCCGGCCCTGGGCCTGCAGCGGCGGGTCGAAGCCGCCCAGCACCGCGAGCGTCGGCGCGAGGTCGGTCGCCCGGACACCGCGGACGGCGCGGACGTGGGCGATGTCCGGCCCACCGGCCACGAACGTCGCGTGCATGTTGATGTTGTGGCGCAGGTCGACGTCGTCGGGGAGGTAGCCGTGCTGCCCGAAGAACCGCGACGGCGCGACCAGCGTGCCGGTTCGGTTGCCGTCGAACTGGTACGGCACCTTGGTGACCACCACGACGTCCCCGGACCGGGTCGGGTTCAGCGAGTCGATCCCGGCCACGTCGATCAGCTCGGCCTTGGTGAACACCCGCTCCACGAACGGCAGTGCCCGGTACGCCCGCACGATCCGGTCCACGGTGGCCCGGTAGTCCGCCGGGTCCAGGACGCCGTCCGGGTTGCGGCCCTTGAGGTCGAGGTAGATCTGCGCGGTGGCGCCGGCCCAGCACGCCTTGGCGACGGTCCCGCCCGGGGCACTGGCCGCGGCCGGCCGGCAGTTGCCGGTCTGCTCCACGTCCTGCAGACCGAGCTGCTTGAGCACCAGCGGCGCGTCGACCGCCAGCCACTGCGGGGCGAAACCGTGGTCGCTGGAGGCCAGCACGTCGGCGCCGGGCAG
>DATEPR010000205.1:0-5084 GCA_035273045.1 Pseudonocardiaceae bacterium
TTGGGGTTGGTGTTAGGGTTACGGCGGTTATGGCGGGAGGGAAACGCCCGGTCCCATTCCGAACCCGGAAGCTAAGCCTCTTTGCGCCGATGGTACTGCACTTGTGAGGGTGTGGGAGAGTAGGACGCCGCCGGACATAATTTAAGAACTCAAGGCCCTGGTCGAGACGGAAACGTCTCCCAGGGCCTTGAGTCGTGTCCGGGTGGAAAACCATTCGCGCAGGTCACCGGCGGTGGTCATCCTGGGGCGATGAAGGTCGTCGCGCACCCAGGGATAGCGGAGTTCTGGCAAGCCGCCGGTGAGCTGTTCACCGCGGACCCGGTCCGCAACACGGTCGCGATCACGGTGCTGAGCAGGTTGCTGCGTGGTGGCCGGTTCAGCGACCAGCCGCCGATTCTGCTGACCGTCCACGACACGGACGAGACCGGTGAGCTGGCCGGCGCCGCCCTGTGCACCCCGCCGTTCCCGATCACCGTCACCGCACTCCCGCCGAACGCGGCCGCGGCCGTCGCCGTTTACCTGGCCGAGCAGGGCGTGCACCTGTCCGCGGTGAGCGGCACCCGAACCGAGTCGGCGGCGTTCGCCGAGGCATGGCGGCGACGCACCGGTGTCGGTGAGGCGCATCGCATGAACCAGCGCCTGTACCGCCTCGACACGCTGGTCCCGCCGGCCGACGTGCCCGGCCAGCCGGCGGTGGGTGGCGTCGCCGACATCGAGCTGCTCACCGACTGGCGCATCGCCTTCATCGCCGACGCCGACGTGCCCGGCGGCCGCTGGGCCAGGGAAGCGGTCGTGACCCAGGTCGAGGACAGTCTGGCGGCGGGCAACGGCCAGCTCCTGTGGCGAGTTGACGGCCGACCGGTCTCGCACGCGGCCGTGGGTGTCCCGCGCAGCGGCGTGAGCAGGATCGGCCCCGTCTACACGCCACCCGAGCACCGCGGTCACGGCTACGGCTCGGCGGTCACGGCCGCCGCCGCCCGGTGGGCGATGGAGCAGGGCGCCGAGCATGTCGTGCTGTTCACCGACCTGGCCAACCCCACGTCGAACTCGATCTACCAACGCATCGGCTTCGTTCCGGTGGCCGATGCCCTCGACATCACCTTCGCGGCCCCCTGACAAGCGGCCGGAGAGGTCGCGGTGCGGGTCGGGGTCGTGTGGTCGATGTCGCGGCTCGGCGGTGGCACCAGGGGTGGCGGAGTCCGGCTACCGTGAAGTCGTGCCGGACCGTGCCCGTTTCACGCCTGGCTTGGCTCGCTTCGGGTTGACCGAGGAGCGCGCCGAGCTGGAGTTGCGCGCCGCCGGTTGGTGGGGGCCGGCCGGGCCGACGGACGGGAGCGAGCCGGTCCTGGTCGCGCTTTCGCGCAGTCCCGATCCCGATCTGGCGCTGCGCGGGCTGGGCAGGTTGCGCGAGTCCGATCCCACCGCGTGGCCGGAGATCGCCGAGGCGTTGCGCACCGATCCCGGGTTGCGGGGGAGATTGTGCGCGGTGCTGGGCACGTCGACCGCGCTGGCCGACTTCGTGGTGGCGCAGTCCGGCCAGTGGCGGCGGCTGGTGGGTGCCGACACCGATCAGCTGACGCTGCGCGGCGCGTTCGCCGACACCCTGCTGGCCGTGGTCGGCGCCGATCCGACGGCAACCCCACCCGGGACGTCCGACGGCGCGCGGGCGACCCTGCGCGGTGCCGAGGCGATCCGGGCGCTGCGGCTCGGGTATCGCGGGCTGCTGCTGGAGATCGCGGCCGAGGACCTCGGTCACCTGGTCGAACCGACGTTGCCGCAACCCACCTACGAGATGGTCGCGTCCGCGCTCACCGACCTGGCCGAGGCCGCGCTGCGTGCCGCGCTGGCCGTCTCCGCCGCCGAACTGGCCACCGACGGGCCACTGGGTTGCGGTCTGGCCGTGATCGCGATGGGCAAGTGCGGCGGCCGGGAGCTCAACTACGTCAGCGACGTCGACGTGGTGTTCGTCGGCGACGGCGACATCGCGAAGGCCACCCGCCTGGCCGCCGGCATGATGCGGGTGGCCGGCGAGGCCGCGTTCGAGGTGGACGCCGCGCTGCGCCCGGAAGGCCGGTCGGGCGCGCTCGTCCGCACCCTGGAGGGCCACACCGCCTACTACGAGCGCTGGGCGCGCACGTGGGAGTTCCAGGCACTGCTGAAAGCCCGTCCGGTGGCCGGTGACCCGGCGTTGGGCAAGGCGTATCTGGACGTCGTCACACCATTGGTCTGGACCGCAGCCGACCGGGACGGCTTCGTGGCGGACGTGCAGTCGATGCGGCGCAGGGTCGAGGACCACGTGCCGGCCGAACTGGTCGACCGGGAACTGAAACTGGGCCGGGGTGGCCTGCGGGACGTCGAGTTCGCGGTGCAGTTGCTGCAACTGGTGCACGGTCGCAGTGACAGCGCGCTGCGCTCGTCGACCACCGTGGACGCGCTGGCCGCCCTGGGCGCCCGCGGCTACGTCGGCCGGACCGACGCGGTGGACCTCGGCGAGTCGTACCGGTTCCTGCGGGCCGTCGAGCACCGCCTGCAGTTGCGCAGGCTGCGCCGCACCCACCTGTTCCCTGCCGAGCACGACGAGGCGGAACTGCACTGGCTGGCCAGGTCGATGGGGGTGCGGCCGAGCCGGGGCAGGGCGGCAGGCGAGGTGCTGTACGCCGAGTTCCGCAGGCGCGCCAACCGGGTTCGCCGGTTGCACGAGAAGTTGTTCTACCGGCCGCTGCTGGAGTCCGTGGCGCGCGTGCCGACCGAGGCGATGCGGCTGACCACGAAGCAGGCGGTCGCTCGGCTGGCCGCGCTCGGTTACGCGGCGCCGGACGGCGCGTTGCGGCACATCCAGGCGATCACCGACGGTGTGTCGCGGCGGGCGGCGATCCAGACCACGCTGCTGCCGGTGCTGCTGGACCTGCTGGCCGACACCGCGGACCCGGACGGCGGTTTGCTGGCCTATCGCCGGTTGTCCGAGGCGCTCGCCAGCACGCCGTGGTACCTGCGGCTGCTGCGGGACGAGGGTGCCGTGGTGGAGCGGCTGGCGTACCTGCTGGGCACGTCGAAGCTGGTGCCGGACTTGATGGTGCGGGCGCCGGAGGTGTTGCAGCTGTTCGCGCACACCGAGCAGTTGGCGCGGCGGGACCCGGCGGCGATCGAGCACTCGCTGGACGCGGTGGTGCGCAGGCACGCCGAGGTCGACGAGGCCGTCGCGGCGGCGAGATCGTTGCGGCGGCACGAGTTGCTGCGGGTGGCCAGTGCCGACCTGCTCGGTCTGCTGCCGCAGCAGGCCGTGGCCGACGCGTTGTCCGCCGTGTGGGTGGCTGTGCTGCGGTCCGCGTTGACCGCGGTGTTGCAGGCGAAGGCGGCGCACGACGGTCCGGCGCCGGCGCGGATCGCCGTGATCGGGATGGGCAGGCTCGGCGGTGCCGAACTGGGTTACGGGTCGGACGCGGACGTGATGTTCGTGTGCGAGCCGGAGTTCGGAGTGTCCGATGGGGACGCTGTGAAGTGGGCGAGTTCCGTCGCCGAGGCGATGCGCAAGGTGCTCGGTTCGCCCAGCCAGGACCCGCCGTTGCAGGTGGACGCGGACCTGCGGCCGGAGGGCAGGCAGGGGCCGCTGGTGCGCACGCTGGACTCGTATGTCGCGTACTACGCCAAGTGGTCGCAGGTGTGGGAGTCGCAGGCATTGTTGCGCGCGCGGCCGGTGGCCGGGGACGCCGGGCTCGGTGACCGGTTCGTCGAGGCGGTCGAAGCGGTGCGCTACCCGCCGGGCGGGCTGGCTCCCGACCAGGTGCGGGAGATCCGGCGGATCAAGGCCAGAGTGGACAGTGAGCGGTTGCCGCGTGGTGCCGACCCGTGGACGCACACGAAGCTCGGCCGCGGCGGGTTGGCGGACGTGGAGTGGACGGTGCAGTTGCTGCAGTTGCGTCACGCCCACGAGTTCCCGGACCTGCGGACGACGTCGACGCTGCGCGGGATCGAGGCTGCCGAGGCGGCCGGGCTGCTGGACGTGGCCGACGGTGAGGCGCTGCTGGCGTCATGGCTGCTCGCGACGAAGGCCCGCAACGCCACGATGTTGGTGCGCGGCAAGGCTTCCGACCAGTTGCCGGCGAACCTGCGGGAGCTGTCGGCGGTGGCCAGCGCCGTGACCGGCCAGCGGCTGGCCGAGCCGGGGGAGTTCCTGGACGAGTACCGGCGCACCACCCGCCGCGCCAGGGCCGTGATCGAGCGGGTGTTCTACGAGTGACGAGAACAGGCCGGCGCCCGGGGCTTCCCCCTCGACCGCCGGCCCGTGTGTGGACGACAATCTGAACATGCGTTACCGCCGAGCCGTGGAGAAGCTACGCCTACTGGCCGATGCATGCTCGGGGACGACACGCCTGCCGATCGAGGAGCCGTTCCTGGTGGAGGCGTACGTCTTCGGTGACGTCCTGGACGGCGCAGATCCCGTCGAGTCGGTCCAGGTCGCGTTCGCGATCGAGTTGCCTCCCGATGAGGTGCCGTGGTGCTCGGAGCCGGCGGGAACGGCGTGGCTCGTGGACAGCCTGCGGTTGGACAAGGGTGGTTTCGCGTACTGGTGGCGGTCCCGGCATGAGCCGGTGTGGAATCACCTGATTCGTGAGCCAGTCCGGTTCTGGTCGCTCGATGGACCCGACGAAGCCGTGCTGGGTGCCTTGGGCGACCGCCGATTCGCGGATCTGCCGAGGATCACTGCGCCGTCCTCGGAACTGCGACGACGTGCGCGCGTGGAACTGGACCGAGCGCTGGTTCGGCTCCGTGCCGTCCACCAGAAGTACTGGGATCGGGATTGGCGCCGGGAGCACCGCGGACTCGGCCGCTTTCCGGAGAACCATCTCTGGGAAGCCACAGACGGCTATCTCGATCTCCTGGAGAACGTTCACCGCATGGACGCCGAGCAGCAACCGGACACCCCTGCGCACTGAGTGTGGCTGAACCGGAGTCAGCGCACGCTGCGCAGGTGGTGCCGGGTGGAGTGGTCGAGCCGGCGATTGGCGTCCTCGGCGGAGAACGCGTACGGGTCGAAGTCACCGGGCGAAGTCAAGCCGAGCCATTCGAGCATGCTCTCGTGCTCG
>DATEPR010000206.1:0-3552 GCA_035273045.1 Pseudonocardiaceae bacterium
GGTGATCACCACGTGCGGGCGTTCACCGTCCGGGCCGGGCTCGGCCATCGCCCTGATCCTGGCCTTGATCTCGTCGGTGATGTGCGGGATGACCTGGACCGTGTCGCCCAGGTACTCGCCGCGCCGCTCCTTGGCGATCACGGTGGAGTACACCTGGCCGGTGGTGACGTTGGCGGTGCCGGACAGGTTGCGGTCCAGGAACCGCTCGTAGTGGCCGATGTCCAGATCGGTCTCGGCCCCGTCGTCGGTGACGAACACCTCACCGTGCTGGAAGGGGTTCATCGTGCCGGGATCGACGTTCAGGTACGGGTCCAACTTCTGCATGGTGACCCGAAGACCACGCGCGGTGAGAAGTTGGCCCAGACTGGAGGCGGTGAGCCCCTTGCCCAAGGAGGAGGCGACGCCCCCGGTGACGAATACGTGCTTGGTCATTCGCGCCTGAAGCACCAACAACGCTCCCCGTGTTCTCGGCCGGCACGATCACTCGGCCAGCCTGGCTACCCACGGAATTTCACCGTAGCACGAACGGAGCACTTCCCGCGTCCACATGGCGCCCGCCCGACGTGTCGCGGCAGGTGGGCGGCCGGCAACGTGCCTGGTCCGCCACCCACAATCGATCATGGAGAGGGCCGTGCGGCCGGCCGGCTGCCATCCTTTCGAGTGACGGCCGGCTCAGCTGGCGGCCGGCTGTGGCGCCGGCGCGGAGGCGTTGCCCGCCGTCCCGTACGCGCCCGGCCGGCCGGCCGACTGGTCCCGCAGCGCGAGCACGGTGACGACCCGCCCGGCAGCCCTGTCCACATCGTCCACTGTGGACAGAATGGAGCCGGCGGAGTCGTCCGCCCTGACCACGCCGACCGGTCCGGACCCGGTCGCCGACCCGGCGCCACCGGCCAGCACGGTGCCCGCACCGGACTTCTGCAGCTGGGTGGCGAACCTGGCCAGCATGGTCGCCCGGTCACCGGCCGACGGGCCCGCCTGCGCGCCACCGGTCAGCACGACGGCCAGTTGGGCCGGCTGCAACTGCTGGACCGGCTTGACGAAACCGGCCGACGCCAGGCCGGCCAGCGCGGCGGACCGCTCGGCGGCGGTGGCCTGCGGCGCGCCGGTGGTCCTGTGCAGCAGCACCAGGTCGCCGATCAGGCCACCGGCGAGCGTGCCGGCGTCGGACGCGACCGGGAGCTGCGCGCCGGCCGGGATCAGCCGCGTCACCAGGCTGTTCAGCTGGTCGGCCCGGTTGGGGTCGCTGAACGCCTCGGTGAGCTGGAGCTGCCCGGTGACGTGCGCGCCGGCCGCCTTCAGCAGACCGGTCAGACCGTCCGCATCGGACTGACTGGCGTTCGGGGTGGTGACCAGCACCACGGTCCGCTGGTCGAGCAGGCCGCGGACGGCCAGCGGGCCGACGCCGGTGGCGAAGCGGTCGGCGTCGCCGAGCTGGGCGTGCAGGGCGTTGCGCTGGGTCTGTAGGTCGGCGACCTGCTCGCCGAGCCGGTCCTTCTGGCCGGACAGGCCGGACAGCAGCGAGTCGGACAGCGTCGTCGACCCCAACAGCACACCCAGGGCGAGTGCCAGGAACACGGCGCCGATGGAGACGACGTGGTAGCGCAGCGAAATCACGAGAACAGCCCCCTGGTCCAGGTCACGACGTGGTGCCACGTGTTTTCGATCCAGTGCAGGTAGGTCGGGCCGGTGTCGGACACGGCGACCACCACGCCGATCGCGACCAGCACGGCCAGGATCAGCAGCAGCACGGCGCCGGTGGACACCCTGGCCCGGTGCAGCGTCGCCACGGCCCTGCCGTCCACCAGCCGGCTGCCCAGCTTCAGCCTGGTCAGGAACGTCGACGGGTTGGAACCGGACCGGCCACGGTCCAGGAACTCGGCCAGCGTGGCCTGCGAACCGACGGTCACCACGAGGCTGGCGCCGTGCGCGTCGGCCAGCAGCAGCGCCAGGTCCTCGGCGTTGCCCGATGCGGGGAACGTGACCGCGCCGATGCCCAGGTCCTGCACGCGCTCGATGCCCGGCGCGTGGCCGTCGGCGTGCGCCGGGACCACGACCTCGGCCCCGCACAGCAGCGTCTCGGTGCTGATGCCGTCCGGGTCGCCCACGATGACCTGCGGTTTGTAGCCGGCGGCGCGGAGCGTGTCGGCGCCGGTCTCGACGCCGATCAGCACCGGCCGGTGTTCCTTGAGGTAGCGGCGCAGCCGGCGCAACTCGTCGGCGTGGCCGAGACCCGGCACCACGACCAGGACCTCGCGGTCCCGGAGCGGCACGTACAGTTCCGGCACGCCGACACCGTCCAGCAGCAGTGTGCGCTCCCGGCGCAGGAACTCGATGGTGTTCGCGGAGAACGCCTCCAGTTGCGCGGACATGCCGGCCTTGGCCTCGATCAACTGGTCGGCGACCGACTCCGCGGTCTGCTCCACACCGGTGGCCAGCTCACGTTCGCCCAGGTAGACGGTGCCCTCGTGCAGGCGCAGCCGGGCACCTTCCTTGATGTGCTGCATGGCGGCGCTGCCCACGTTGTCGATCAGCGGGATACCGGCCGCGATGAGGATTTCCGGGCCGAGATTGGGGAACCGGCCGGAGATCGACGGGGCCGCGTTGACCACGCCGGCCACCTCGGCGGCGACCAGCGCGTCGGCCGTCCTGCGGTCCAGGTCGATCTGGTTCACCACGACGATGTCGCCGGGTCCGATGCGCCGCAGCAGGTCACCGGTGCGGCGGTCGACCCGTGCGATCCCGATGACACCGGGCAGCTCACGAGCGGACCTGGCCAGCAAACCGGGGAGCTTCATGCGCCGATGGTGACTCACGTTCCGGCGGCAGCCGGTTCGCCACGCCGCAGAACCCGCAGGTCACGCCGTTCGGGTATGTCCAAATCGGTCAGGAACGGCCTTTGGCCCTCCGCTTGCGCGACGAGCCGGCCTGCTCGTCCGCCTGCTTGTCGGCAGCGGCCGCGGCCAGCAGTTCCTCGGCGTGTGCGCGGCCGGTGTCGGTGGAGTCCAGGCCGGCGAGCATCCTGGCCAGTTCGACGACCCGGTCGGCGTCGCCGAGGGTGCGCACACCGCTGCGGGTCAACCCGCCGCCGGACACCTTGTCCACCACGAGATGCCGGTCAGCGAAGGCCGCCACCTGCGGCAGGTGCGTCACCACCACGACCTGGTGGCTGCGCGCCAGCCTGGCCAGCCGCCGCCCAACCTCGACCGCGGCGCGCCCGCCGACGCCGGCGTCCACCTCGTCGAACACCAGCGTCGGCACCGGATCGGCGTGCGACAGCACCACCTCCAGCGCCAGGATCACCCTGGACAGCTCACCGCCGGACGCTCCCTTGTCGACCGGCAGCGGCGGCGCGCCGGGATGCGCGCGCAGCCGCAGTTCCACGTCGTCCACACCGTCCGCGCCGGCGTGCAGCACCCACCTGCCGACCCGCAGCGCGAACTGGTCGGTCGGCTCGGCGGTCCGCTCGGTCACCGAAACCTCGACGGTGGCCTGCGCCATCGCCAGCCCGGCCAGTTCGGCGGTGACCGCCTTGGCCAGCGCGTCGGCCGCGGT
>DATEPR010000207.1:0-2133 GCA_035273045.1 Pseudonocardiaceae bacterium
ACCACGCATGTCGACCACCGAACGGACGACTCGCACGACCAGCCGGCTGCCGTCGCCCCGCGCGTGTCGACCGCCCAGCGGACGACACGCCGCCACCTGTCAGCGGCTACCGGCCGCCGACTCACCCCGCCACGCATGTCGACCACCCAACGGACGACACACGCCACCACCCGACGAAGACAGCCGACCTGCCGCCAACCACCGCCGCGCGTGTCGTCCGCTCAATGGACGACACGCGCGGCCGTTCACCAACGATCGCGGTCAGCCCCTACGGCCCGTCCACGCCGGGCGTCCAGCTTTCCGGGCGACCGCTGCGGGTCAGTACCGGTTGCCAGGCCCGGAAGCCGGCCGGCGCATCGTCATCCCACGGCCAGTTGCCCTGCGGGGTGGGCACGATGATCTGCAACGCGGCGAAATCGCCCTTGGCGTACAGCAGGAACGCGCTGCCGAGGTACTCCGGGTACCACGCCCTGTCCACCTGTTCGAACGCGACCGGCACACCTTCGAAGAAGCCGTCGTAGACCGTGCCGGCGCGGAACCGCTCACCCAGGCTGGCCCGGTGCACGTAGGCGTTGAGCAGCACCGTCGACATCTCGGCGGGCAGGCCCACGACCACGGCCTCGGCGACGCCGTAGCGGCGCCAGGCGCCGACGGTGAACGCGTAGGGCGCGTAGTCCTCGCCGTGCTCACCGCCGCCGGCCACCTGCACGATCGCGTTGCCGTGCTGCTCGGCCTGTTCCAGCAGCCAGCGACGGAACTTCTCGTCCTGGGCGGTCAGTCCTCTGGTCTGCGGTTGCACCCGGCCATTCTGCACCGCCAAACGGATCCGTTGCGGTCCCAGGACAACGGATGCGCGCCTACGCCTCGATCGCCGCCATGATCTCGTCGCTCACGTCGAAGTTGCCCCAGACGTTCTGCACGTCGTCACAGTCTTCGAGCGCGTCGACGAGGCGGAACACCTTGCGCGCGCCGTCGGCGTCCAGCGGCACGGTCATGGTGGGCAGGAAGCTCGCCTCGGCGGACTCGTAGTCGTAGCCGGCGTCCTGTAGCGCCGTGCGCACCCCGACCAGGTCGGTGGCCTCGGAGACGATCTCGAAGCTGTCGCCAAGATCGTTGACCTCCTCGGCGTTGGCGTCCAGCACCGCGAGCAGGATGTCGTCCTCGGACAGGCCGTCGGCCTTCGGGACGATCACGACTCCCTTGCGGTTGAACATGTACGCCACCGAACCGGGGTCGGCCATGTTGCCGCCGTTGCGGGTCATCGCCGTGCGCACCTCGCCCGCCGCACGGTTGCGGTTGTCGGTGAGGCATTCGATCAGCAGCGCGACGCCGTTCGGGCCGTAACCCTCGTACGTGATCGTCTGGTACTCGGCGCCGCCCGCCTCCTCGCCCGCGCCACGCTTGCGCGCCCGCTCCACGTTGTCCGCGGGCACGGAGTTCTTGCGTGCCTTCTGGATCGCGTCGTAGAGCGTCGGGTTGCCGTCCGGGTCACCGCCGCCGGTCCGCGCGGCGACCTCGATGTTCTTGATCAGCTTCGCGAACAGCTTGCCGCGCTTGGCGTCGACGGCGGCCTTCTTGTGCTTCGTGGTGGCCCACTTGGAGTGGCCGCTCATCTGTGATGTCCTCCGTACCTCAACTGCTGTGCCGGACCATCCGCACGAACAACTCGTGCACCCGGCCGTCGCCGGTCAGTTCCGGGTGGAACGCGGTCGCCAGGACCCTCCCCTGCCGGACCGCGACGATCTTACCTGCGGCGATGCCCGCCGAATCCGTCTCGGGCACGGTGGCCAGGACCTCGACGTGGTCGGCCGCCGACTCCACCCACGGCGCCCGGATGAACACCGCGTGCACCGGTCCGCCGGGTACCTCGGCGAAGTCGAGATCGGCCTCGAACGAGTCGACCTGCCGGCCGAACGCGTTGCGCCGCACCACCACGTCCAGCGCGCCGAGCTGGTGCTGGTCGGGCCGGCCGTCCCGGACCTCCTTGGCCAGCAGGATCATGCCGGCGCACGAGCCGTAGGCCGGCATGCCGTCGACCAGCCGGGCACGCAGCGGGGCCAGCAGCTCGAACGTCTCCAGCAGCCGGCTCATCGTGGTGGACTCGCCGCCGGGCAGCACCAGGCCGTCGACCTC
>DATEPR010000208.1:0-6652 GCA_035273045.1 Pseudonocardiaceae bacterium
GTCCTCGGGCTCAGCCGCTGCCGGCGCGACCGCTCGGCCCGTTCGGCGGTCGTCGTTGTCTCGGCCAACTCCGCCCAGGTCAACCGGTTGACCTGGGCGCACAGGAAGTCGAGCGTGTCGGCCAACCGGTCGGCGGCCACCGTGACGGACAGGGTGGGCGTGCCGGCCAGCACCTGCGTGCCGATGCCGGCTCCGGTGTGGGCGGCGGTGACCGGCCAGTCCGGGTGCGCGGTGATCGCCAGCTTGGCGGCCTCGGCCACGAGCGCGCCCGAGCCGTCCAGGGTCAGCCGGACGTGGGCCAACCCGGACGCGCGGCCGGACCGGTACACGTCGGCGGGCATTCCGCGCAGGCGCGCCGCCACCGGACCGGTGGGCGTGATCCGCAGCGGCATGCTGTCCGCCACGGTGACGGTCACAGCGTGATCTCCCGGCCGCCGTGGTGGGTCAGTGCCTTCGCGGCCAACGCCACCTGGTCGGCGCCGACCGAGGACACGCCGGCCAGGTACTCGTCGACGGAGGCGTCGTGGAACAGGCTCAGCCAGGTGATCGACCGGGCACGCGGCACCGGGCGGTCGAACCGCATGAGTGCGCCGGTGTGCACGAAGCGGGCGGCCGCGGCCACCACGGCCGGGTCCACGCCGTCCGCCAGCCCGCCGAGCGCGTCGGACACCGCGGCCGGCAGCCATTCGACGTCCCCTGTGGACTCGACGGTCAGGCAGGTCGGCGACCGGTCCTCGTTGGCATCGTTGTGGATGCCGACCCTGGCGGTCACCGTCGTGCCCGCCGGTGCCCGCCGGCCGAGCAGGGAACGACCGCCGCCCTGGGCGAGGATCGCGGCCACGACCTGGTGCACCGCCAGGTCGGTCAGCCACCGGTCGGCACGCACGACCGGGAAGCACACCGCGCCCGCGGGCGGCGAATCGCCGGCCCGCTCGATGCGGATCGCACGCCAGCCGGCCAACCTGTGCGGGCGCGCGCCGAGCGGCTCGGCCGCGGGAGCGGCCAACGCCTCCAGCACCGGGGCGAGTTCGGTCGTCGCCTGGTCCGTGGGCAGCGGTCCGACAGTGGCGACGGCGGCGACCGCCGGGTCGAGGAAGAAGCGGAACCATCGGTGCGTCTCGTCGGGTGTCAGGTCGCGCAGGGCAGGGTTGTCGACGAACCCGGTGTGCGCGTTGGGGTAGTCGTCGAACAACGCGGACCGGTTGTGGTGGAAGCTGAAGCCGCGGTGCGGATGGCGCGTGACCTTGCTCGCCACCTCCTGTGCGATCACGTCCAACTCGCGGCGCACCGTGCTCGGCTCGTGCACGGGATCGGTGAGCTGGCGGCGCATGACACCGGCCCAGCGGGTCAGCTCGGCCGGCGGCAGGCTGACCCAGAACTGGACGTAGTCCGCGCCCGTGTAGGCGTTGCAGACGGCACCGGCTGCCCGGAGATCGGCGAAGAACCGGCCCGAGCCGAACGTTCGTCTACAGTGGACCAGGTGCTCCACGAGATGGGCCAGGCCGGGCAATGCCTCCGGTTCGTCCCGCTGGCCACGGCCGAACGTCAGGCAGACCGTTTGCAGGGTGCGGTCGCGCTGTCGCTCGACGGTCAACGGGGGCGTCAACTCGGGTCCCCGACCGGTTCGGGCACTGGCTCGGGTGTCCCGGCCGTCGTGGGCTGGACCAGTGCGCACGCACCCGCCGCCAGCAGGCCGCAGCCGCACACCACCGACCACACCGCGGCGCCGCCGCGCGCCGCCAGCGACAGCATCGTGACCGGCCACAGCAGCCCGGCGGTGGCCCAGCCGAGTTGGTAGGCCGCCATGTACTGGGCCAGCCGGGCGGGTGGCGCGATCGTGGCCACGAAGTCGTTCATCACCGACATGCACAGCAGTTCGCCCGCGGTGAGCCCGACCATCGCCAGCACGGCGCACACCACGGTGCCCCAGTCGGGCAGCCGGAATCCCACCGCGAGCACGGCGGCGCCGGCGGCCGTGAGCAGGGCGGCCGTGACCAGCACGGTGCGGTGCCGGTACCGCTCCAACCGTCGCGACACGTACGGCTGGGTGAGCACGAGCAGGACGACGTTGAACGCGATCAACGCGCCCGCCAGGCCGGTGCCCCACCGGGCCCGCTGGTCCAGTGTCAGCGTCAACACCGACGGCATGGCCAGCAGCGGCACCACCAGCAGCACCGTCGCGACCAGGAACACGTCGAACTTGGGATCGGCGTAGACGGCGAGCGCGCGGTCGGCCCGCTTGGTCGCCCGTTCGGTGACCCTCGGCGCGGTGCGGACGCCGCGCAGCAGCAGCGCGGCCACGACGAACGACACGGCGTTCAGCGCCATGAAGACGAGCAGGCCGCCGTTGCCCGCCAGGCTGACGGTGACACCGCCGACCAGGGCGCCGCCGCCCAGCGCCGCGTTGCGGATGCTGCGTTCCAGCGCGTACCACCTGCGGCGCTGGTCACCGGCGATGTCGGCGACGAACGTCGAGTTGGCCGCCCAGAACGAGTTGTCCCCCGCGGTGGACAGCAGCAGGACCACCAGGGCGAGGATCCGGCTCGTCGCGAACAGCGCCCCGACCGCCGCGACGGCACGCACGTAGTTGATGAACACGATGCACCGCGCCGAGCCGAGCCGGCCGACGAACCGGCTGGCCAGCGTCCCGGCGGGCAGCGCGAGTAGGGCGGCGACGGTCAGCAGCACGCCGACCGCCGGCTCGGACAGGCCGGCCCGGAACACAAAGTACAACGGCAGGAACGGGGTCAGCGCGCCGCTGGCCACGGAGTCGACGGCGATCGACGCGATGACGGCCCGCCCGCGCGGGATGCGGGCCAGGTCGAGTTGGGTCCATCGGGCGAGCATCCGGCGTCCTTCAGAAGTGGGCCAGCGGGAAGCGGTTCAGGTCGGACTCGGCCAGCGGATGGTCGCGCCAGCCGAGCGTCACCGCCGCCTGGCGCACGCGGTCGCGGCCCCACTGCGGGAACGCGGCCGGGAAGTTGGGCACCAGGCCGGGGCTGAGCACCCGCACGGCGGCGAAGCCGGCCTCGGCGACGTCTGGTGTGGTGAGGTCGACGGCGACGGGTTCCTCGCCGAACTCGGCCAGCAGCGCGGGAGCGACCCGCTGGATGACCGCGTCCGGCTCCGCGGGCCGGTCCGGCTCGTCCGGCGGGCCACCGACCGGGACGTCCATGGTCCACGGCGCGACGTGGGCACCGGCGCGTGCGTCGAGGTAGATCTGCAACTGACAGCCCAGATCCTTCACGTCGCGGAAGTCGGCTCGGTAGGAGTCGAGGTAACGCGAGTCCGATCGGAACGGTCTAAGATTGCGCATCGAGGACAGCACCTTCGCCTGCGGGCTGCCCGGCCGTGCGCCCGCCATGGTGAGCTGGGTCCACTGTAGACCGAGACCTTCGGCCACCGCCTTGCGGCCGGCCTCGGTGAAACCGGGCCTGGTCGCGAAACCGATCGACAGGAACCCCGACCGGACGTCCTGGACACAGGCGGCGGCGGTCGCCGTGCCGTACCGGTCCATGAGGGGGATGACCGCGGTGCGGAACCGATCGCCGATGTCGGCGGCCAGGTCGGGCGCCAGGTCCGCCAAGGGAACCTGGGCCAGTGTCGGCGTGTTGGCCCACCACACCATGGAGGCGTCCCGCTCGACGGTCTCGCACAGCCCGTTCGCCACGGCTTCCGGCCAGTTCCGGCCGCCCGCGATGCCGGACAGGTTCGGGTACAGGTGCCGGCGCTCACCGGCGGGCCGGTGGGAGTTCCAGGACACGTACACCCAGCACGCCGGGACCCAGCGTTCCGCACCGCTGACCAGGCCACGGCCCGGCACCCAGGTCACCACGGTGTCGTCGGCGATCGGCGCGAACGGGAAGCCGCGTTCGGCGTGCTGGCTCGGCGAGTAGCCGACCAGGCTGCCCGGCGCCACCGCCGCGACGCCCCCGCGGACCAGTTCGGCGTAGCTCGCCGACACCTGGGGGATGCGTGGCGACGGCCAGTTCGCGCAGTACCGCTCGATCAGCTCACCGACGGCCGGCCCTTCCGCGTCCGCCGCGCTCGTCCAACTGGACCCGAACGCGGTCAGATCGTTCGGGAAGTCCATCACCCGGCGCATGTCGGCCGCGCGAGCCACCGCGATGTGCAGTGAGCGCGGGAAATGCGCCGGTGTCGGCTGCACTTTGACCGATCGGATCACCCCGGTCTGGGCGTCGCGCAGGTGCCACGCGCTGGTGCCGCGGGCCGGACGGCGGCGGTCGGCCTGGTCGGGCATGGCCAGCACGCCGTGGTGGTCGACGATCAGGTGGGCGCAGTCCAGGACCAGTTCGGCCGACTGGATCTCGGCCCGTGCGGCGCCGGCGAGCCAGCGTTCGGCCTGCACGGCGAGTGTCGCGGCCGCCCAGCGCAACTCGGCGGGGCGCAGGGCATCCGGTTCGGGCGGTGGCGGGTCCTGGTGTTCGGCGGCGAACAGCGCGGGCGAGTCCGCGGCGGCCTCGCGGCGGCGGTAGAGATCGGCCATGGTCGCGCCGGCACCCGGCTTGACCACCGGCCCGGCGAAGACCCGATGGTCGAGGACGCGGACCACCAGCCGCAGCGCCTGCCTGCGCTCCAACTCGTCGTCCAGCGCGATCACCGACTTGGCGGGCGCGTTGTGGAACACGGGGCAGATGATCGGCCGTCCCGCCGGGTCGGCGAGTGCCTCGCCGGCCGCGGCGAGCAGGTCGTCCGGCGTGCATGCGCGGGCGTCGGCGAGCAGGCCGGCGGCCCGCCACGCATCGGCGAACACGGTCACCGGCTCCGCCGGGCCGAGCCACAGGAACCGCCGGCGGCGTAGGCGTTCGGTGCGCAGCGCCTGGGGTGTCAGGCGATACCAGGACCGGTCGAGCGTGTCGCCGACCGGTTGGACGCAGCCGTCCCGGGTGAGGGTGTCCCAGACGCTCGTGAAGTCGTCGGGGGCCAGGGCGAGCAGTTCTTCCTTCGTCCGCGTGCCGTCCATCAGCGCCAACCAGTTCCGCATGGGGTCGGCGGCCACGTGCACGCGCAGGACGGTCCGGCTGGGCGGCAGCAGCAGGCACGTGTCCGCGTCCTCGGCGACCACACGGACGTGGCCGGCGATCCACAACTGCGGTGACATCGTGCTGGGCTCCTCAATCCTGCGCGTATCCTGGAACGTGGGGTTGACCCCGGGGGTGTGCTAGGGACGCACCCCCAGGGCCAACCCCGGTGATCCGGATCAGTCCTCGTCCCAGCCGAACTCGATCTCCGGAGCGACGTTGTTGTTGGCCGTGAGGAACGCGAACTCGTTCTCGTTCTCGACCGACTCGAAAAACTCGATCATGGTGATACACCTCCTTTCCGAAGTGCGATCGGGTGAAAACGCAGAGGTGAGCAGGAAAGCGGATGGCGGCTGCTGTCCCCCGACGGCCTACGGTTCCCCACCGCGTGTGAGCCTGCCGTCCTGTGACTTCTTCATGCTCTCGCCCTGCATATTTCCATGATGCCGGCGGCCTGGCGGCCCCGGCATCCTCTCGCTTGCGGCCCGAACGGCCCACCGATGTCGCGGGCTGCGCCCGCTCGGACAGAGAAACATGGCCGGGACATTTCCTGGACAGCGGCTAACGCTTCCGCCTGGTCGCCCGACACCTCGACGTGAGACATTCGTCGCTGGTATCGATGAGGTCGGTCCCAGTTGACTACCCGGGCGTTCTGGTCCTACCGGCTTTCTGGGCACCGAATCCCTCAGTTGGGGCGACGACCGGAACGAACGCATCGCCAAGTGGAATCGGACAGCCATCAGGGAATACGCTCATGACCATCACCGATCCCGTGGACAGCTTGTGTCAGATCATCAATGACACTCCCGTCCTCGGCTCGCCGCCCCGTTGGCCTCGCCAGGGTGCCGCACCCGGCCTGGCCCTGCTGGAGAGCGCGTTGACGCTCGGCCATGTCCGCCGGTTGACCGAACGGTTGCAGGTCAACGAGTACCGGAACTCCCGGCGCGTCACCGAGGTGGACGTCAACCTCGACCTGGTGGACCAGGAACAGCGGCACATGTTGGCCATGCTCACTCCGATGCTGGGGTCGGACCACGACCAAGGCGCCGGTAGTTCCACACTCTGGCTGCCCATCGCACGGGTCTCCGCTGACGCCGCCGTTCCCACCGACGTGCGCAGCGCGAACGGGGACCGGCTGCCGACCATGACCCGGTACGAGACGTCCAGACTGGTCGCCGCCGGCCTTTACCAGTTGTTCAGGGCCATCTTGAGCAGCCACGAGGACGCCAAGGATCCGGCCACGGAACTGTCGGCCTTCCTGTACCGGATCCATGAACCGCGATGGCTGGTCCAGCAGGCCGTTCTGGTGTTGTTGACGGAGTGGAACGCGCCCGCGCGCCCTGCCGATCGTGGACCGACCGCGAGGACCGTGGAGGGCGTCAACCGCCAGTATCGGGATATGGCGTTCCGGGTCCTGGAACGGTATGAACCGACGCTTCGGGACTACTTCCGACTGTTGAGCGTGGCCGCGAGTGACTATTTTCTCGTGGCGGCGTTCGACCAGTCCCGTGCCGAGCACATCGTCTCCTACACCTCACCGCTGCACACCGATCAGCGCCCGTCGGCGCCGGTCGAACTGGCCCGGCGGATCAGGTCCGCCCGAAACGGCT
>DATEPR010000209.1:0-4084 GCA_035273045.1 Pseudonocardiaceae bacterium
GGGTGCGGCTGGTGTTCAGGTCGGGATTGCGCACCACGACGCCGTGCCGGCGGGCGTCGGCGACCAGCGACTGCGGCGAGTAGAACCCCATCGGCTGGGCACGCAGCAGCGCGGCGCGGCGGTCCACGCCCAGGCAGTCGAACGCACCGGCCGTGGCCAGCGCCTCCCACTGCGGCGTGGTCATCCGCACCCTGCGGGCCAGGTCGATCAGGCCGGTGTACGGGCCGTGGGCCGTGCGTTCCGCGACGATCGTGTCGGCGAGCTGCTCCCCGATCCGGCGCACCCCGGCCAGGCCGAGCCGCACCGCCTGCCCGCCGGTGCTGTCCGGGTCCGGCTCCAGCATCGGGTGGGTGCGGCTGGTGTTCAGGTCGGGATTGCGCACCACGACGCCGTGCCGGCGGGCGTCGGCGACCAGCGACTGCGGCGAGTAGAACCCCATCGGCTGGGCACGCAGCAGCGCGGCGCAGAACGCGGCCGGGTGGTAGAGCTTGAACCACGCGCTGGCGTACACGAGATGGGCGAAGCTCAGGGCGTGGCTCTCCGGGAAGCCGAAATTGGCGAACGCCAGCAGCTTCTGGTAGATCCGCTCGGCCAGCTCACCGGTGATCCCGTTCGCGGCCATGCCGGTGAACAGCCGGTCCCGCAGCCGTTCCATCCGGGCCGTGGACCGTTTCGCGCCCATCGCCCGGCGCAACTCGTCGGCGTCCCCGGCGGTGAACCCGGCGACGTCCACCGCGATCTGCATCAGCTGCTCCTGGAACAGCGGCACGCCCAGGGTCTTGTGCAGCGCGTTGGCCATCAGCGGATGGTCGAAGTCCCACTTCTCTTCCTTGTTGTGCCGCCGGATGTACGGGTGCACCGAGCCGCCCTGGATCGGACCGGGCCGGATCAGCGCCACCTCGACCACCAGGTCGTAGAACTTGCGCGGTTTCAGCCGGGGCAGGGTGGCCATCTGCGCCCTGCTCTCCACCTGGAACACGCCCACCGAGTCGGCCCGGCACAGCATGTCGTAGACGGCGGGGTCGTCCAGGGTCAGGTCGGCCATGTCGATGTGCTCGCCCTCGTGCTCGTCGACCAGTTCGGTGACGTAGCGCAGGGCGGACAACATGCCCAGGCCGAGCAGGTCGAACTTGACCAGGCCGGCGGCGGCGCAGTCGTCCTTGTCCCACTGCAACACGCTGCGGTCGGCCATCCGCGCCCACTCCACCGGGCACACCTCGCTCACCGGCTGGTCGCAGATCACCATGCCGCCGGAGTGGATGCCCAGGTGCCGGGGGAAGTCCTCCACCTCGGCGGCCAGCCGCACCACGTCCTCCGGGATGTCGTCGAAGTCCTGCTGTGCTGTGCGGACCGGACCCCAGCGGTCCACCTGCCGGGACCAGGCGTCCTGCTGGCCGGTGGAGTAACCCAGGACCTTCGCCATGTCCCGCAGCGCGGACCGGCCCCGGTAGGTGATCACGTTGGCCACCTGGGCGGTGCGGAACCGGCCATACGTCCGGTAGACGTGCTGGATGGCCTCCTCCCGTCGGTCGGACTCGATGTCCAGGTCGATGTCGGGGTAGCCGGCCCGCTCCTCGGACAGGAACCGTTCGAACAGCAGTTGGTGCTTGACCGCGTCCACCTTGGTGATGCCCAGCGCGTAGCAGACGGCCGAGTTCGCGGCGGAACCCCTGCCCTGGCAGAAGATGCCGTTGTCCTGGCAGAACCGGACGATGTCCCAGACGATCAGGAAGTAGCCGGGGAAGCCCAGTTTGTTGATCACCGCGAGCTCGTGTTCCAGTTGGCGGTACGCCTCGGGGCTGTCCACCGTGGTGCCGTAGCGGGCGCGGGCCCGCTCGTAGACCAGGTAGGTCAGGAACGTGGCCTCGTCGTGGCCGTCCGGCACCGGGAACGGCGGCAGTTTCGGCGCGACGAGCGTCAGGTCCAACGCGCACTCCAGGCCCAGCACGGCCGCCCGGCGCACGGCACCGGGGTAGCGGCCGAACCGGCCGGCCATCTCGGCGCCGGACCGCAGGTAGGCCATGGGCGCCGGCGGCAGCCAACCATCCATTTCGGACAGGCTGCGGCGGGCGCGGACCGCGGCCAGCGCGGCGGCCAGCCGGCCACGGGCCGGATGCGAGTAGTGCACGGCGTTGCTGGCCACCGTGGGCAGGCGCAGGTCGGCGGCGATGCCGGCGAGCAGGTCGTTGCGCTCGGTGTCGCCAGGCACGCCGTGGTCGACCAGTTCCACGTAGACGTGGTCGTGGCCGAACCGGTCGGCCAGGAAACG
The DNA here is from genome assembly GCA_035273045.1 of Pseudonocardiaceae bacterium. Lineage (GTDB taxonomy): Bacteria > Actinomycetota > Actinomycetes > Mycobacteriales > Pseudonocardiaceae > DATEPR01. The sequence goes on from DATEPR010000209.1 coordinate 2,270, forward strand.
CAACTCCTCGGCGGCTGCCGCCGGGCCGGACTCGGCCAGCGCCCTGCGGACCGGACCCTTGCGGCAGCCGGTCAGCACCGCGCAGTGGCCGCGTGTCTCGTCCACCACCTCGTCCAGGTAGTAGAGCGGCCGGCCCTTCTCGGTGTCCCTGGTCTCCGGCAGGTCGGGGGTGCGGCCGAGATGGCCGGTGGTGATGGTGCGGCACAGCCTCCGGTAGCCCTCCTGGCCCCTGGCCAGCAGCACCAGGTGGTCACCGGCCGGGTCGGGGACGCCGTTCTGCGGGCCGGGCAGGCCGAAGCTCAACTCGGCGCCGTACGCGGTGTGCACGCCCAGTTCCTTGGCGGCCTCGGCGAACCGCACCGCCCCGTACATGCCGTCGTGGTCGGTCAGCGCGATCGCGTCCAGTCCCAGCCGGGCGGCCTGCTCCACCAGTTCCTCGGGGTGGCTGGCGCCGTCCAGGAAGCTGAAATTGGAGTGGCAGTGCAGTTCGGCGTAGGGGACGCGCCGATCGCCCGGCCGGTCCGCGGCCGTCGGCCGGATCTCCGGTGGCGACTCGTACTCGGAACGCTTGCGCGTCCATGCCGGGCTGTCACCGCCGTCACCCGAACCGGGCGGCGCCGGCCGGCCGGACAGGGCGCGTTCCAGGTCGGCCCACCGCACCGGCGGGTTGTTCCAGCCCATCAGCGCCCCAGGCTCCGGTAGCCGTCCTCGGGCCGGCGCTGGCGCGGCAACACCAGTGGCAGCGGCATGTCCACGACCGGCACCCAGACGACGGCCGAACCGTCCACATCGGACGTCTCGTCGGCGAGTTCGTGGAACCACCGGACGTCCCGCCGCGGATTGTCGTACCTCATCAGTCGTATACCCCTTCCACCAGCCATCGACCACCGTCACGCAACAACAACAGCGCCTGTTCGCCGTCGGCGTCACCGCCGGCCAGCACCTGCAGCCGCACCACCCGGCGCCCGCCGTCCGGCTCCCACCAGCGCTCCACCACCGGCCACGGCCCGGACCAGCCGCGCACCTCGCGGCCGTCGACGCGGTGCGGGAGGGCGGTGAGCAGGTGCCGGCCGGTGACCCCGACCGGATCACCGGCCGCGTCCACCATCTCGGCGCGGGGCGGTGTGGTGGGCACCCTGGTCGGCGCCGGGCGCAGCAGCCGGCCCGGCCACGGCGGTTCCGGATCGGCGCCGGGCACCCGCTCGTCACCCCACGGCACCAGGCGGATCTGGTCGGCCGGCCCCCGCCCGCCGCCGAGCACGGCGGTGCACACCCCCGACGGGCCGAGCAGGCCCTGCACCCGGACCAGCGCCCGACCGGCGCGGGCCGCCGCCTCGACCGGATCGGTGCCGCCGAACCACATGCCGAACTGGAGCCCCCGCCCGTCCACGACCTCCTCGGGCGCCAGCCGCAGCAGGCTCACGCCCGAGGTGGGCCGGTCGGTCTCGGCGGCACGCAGCCAGCCGTCCAGTTGCCAGCGCACCCGGTCCGCGATGCCGGCCAGGGTGAGCGGCTCGGCGCACCGCCACACCCGGTCGCGTTCCTCACCGGCGTCGGTGCGGGCGTGGATGGCCAGGCGGGTGCAGGCCAGGCCGTGGTCGACCAGGCCGGTGTAGAGGCGTTGGGCGGCGGTCTTCGCGGCGAAGGCGGCGGCGTCCACGCGGTCGGCCGGCGGGTCGAGTTCGACGTCGACGATCAGTTCCGGCGGTGGGCGGCGGCGCGCCAGCGGCCGGTCGGTGCGGCCGGACGCCAGCCGGTGGGCCAGCACGGCGGCGGCGCCGAACCGGGACGCGACGTCCCGTTCGGACAGTGCGG
>DATEPR010000210.1:0-4902 GCA_035273045.1 Pseudonocardiaceae bacterium
TGCCCGTCCTGCGGCCGGGCCCAGGTGGACGTGTACAAGCTGGCCGACGAGGTCACCGCCGGCCTGGAGGGCATGGAGGTCCCGCTGCGGGTCGCCGTGATGGGCTGCGTGGTGAACGGACCCGGTGAGGCCAGGGAGGCCGACCTCGGCGTCGCATCCGGCAACGGCAAGGGCCAGATCTTCGTGCACGGCAAGGTGATCAAGACCGTGCCGGAGCACCAGATCGTGGAGACCCTGATCGAGGAGGCCATGCGCATCGCCGAGGAGACCGGACTGGACGGCGAGTCGGCGGGGGCGCCCGTCGTGACGGTGTCCTGACCGTGCCCTGACGGTGCCGCGCACACCGGCCGTAACAGGGCGTCGCTGCGTCCGAAGGGTGCTTTCCCGGTCCGGCGGCGCCGTGACGGTGCGCACATCTGGCACGCTGAACTGGTGTTGAGGCTCGGTGGCGCCCGCCTGCTGAACGACCGCGACCTACCCGCGGTCAAGGCGATCCTGGACGCCGATCCGGTGTCGTCGTGCATGGTCACGGCGCGTGTCGAGGTCGCCGGGCTGGAACCGTGGCGGCTGGGCGGTGAGATGTGGGGCGCCGACAGCCGGCCGCTGCGTGGTGGCCGGCTGGAGGGCCTGTGCTTCGCCGGCCCGAATCTGGTGCCGTTGCAGGGCAATCAGGCCGCGCTGCGGACCTTCGCCGACCGGGCGGTGCGGCGCGGCCGGATGTGTTCGTCGCTGGTCGGCCCCGCCGAGCAGGTGCTGGGCCTGTGGCGCGAACTGGCCCAGGACTGGGGGCCGGCCCGGGAGGTCCGTGGCGACCAGCCGCTGATGGCGATGAGCACGGTGCCCGAGGTGCCGGTGGACCCGCTGGTGCGGCCGGTGCGGCCGGACGAACTGGACAACTACCTGCCGGCCGCGATCGCCATGTTCATCGAGGAGGTCGGCGTCGACCCGTGCGCCGACGACGGCGGCCTGAGCTACCGGGCCAGGGTCGCCGAACTCATCGCGGCCGGCAGGGCGTTCGCCCGGTTCGAGGACGGCCAGGTGGTGTTCAAGGCCGAGATCGGCTCGCTGTGCTCGAAGGTCGGCCAGATCCAGGGCGTGTGGGTGCACCCGGACCGCAGGGGCAACGGCCTGGCCACGCAGGGCACGGCGGCCGTGGTGGACCGTCTGGTGCGCGGCATGGGCCGCAGCGCGAGCCTGTACGTCAACGGGTTCAACGCACCGGCCAGGGCGGCGTACTACCGCGTCGGGTTCCGGCAGGTCGGCCAGTACGCGACGGTGCTGTTCTGAACGTGTGATTCGGTCGACGGTCTCCCGACAGGGCGATCGGCCACATCGTAGGGTGGTGGCATGCCCGTTCGCGCCCCGCTGAAGCCTGGCACGCTGTCCCCACGACGTTCGGTTCCCGCCTCGATTCCCCGGCCCGAGTACGTCGGCAAGCCGACTCCCGAGCGGGACACCAGCGACGGCGTGCGCACCCCCGAGGTCATCGAGGCGATGCGGGTGGCCGGCCGGATCGCGGCGCAGGCGCTGGAAGTGGGCGGCCAGGCGGTGCGCCCCGGCGCCACCACCGACGACATCGACGCCGTCGTGCACGAGTTCCTGTGCGACCACGGCGCCTACCCGTCCACATTGGGCTACCGGGGTTTCCCGAAGTCCTGCTGCACCTCGCTGAACGAGGTGATCTGCCACGGCATCCCCGACTCGACGGTCATCGAGGACGGAGACATCTGCAACATCGACGTGACCGCCTACATCGGCGGCGTGCACGGCGACACCAACGCCACGTTCCTGGCCGGCGACGTGGACGAGGAGGCCAGGCTGCTGGTGGAGCGCACCCGCGAGGCCACCGCGCGGGCGATCAAGGCGGTGCGGCCGGGCCGGCAGCTCAACGTCATCGGGCGGGTCATCGAGTCGTACGCGCGGCGGTTCGGCTACGGCGTGGTTCGGGCGTTCACCGGTCATGGCGTCGGGCCGTACTTCCACGGCACGCCAACGGTTCTGCACTACGAGGACCCGTCGGTAACGATGGAGATCAAGCCCGGCATGACGTTCACGATCGAGCCGATGATCACCCTCGGCACGATCGACTACGACATCTGGGACGACGGCTGGACCGTCACCACGAAGGACCGCAAGCTCACCGCTCAGTTCGAGCACACCCTGCTGGTCACCGACGACGGCGCGGAAATCCTGACACTCCCGGGCCCTGGCGCGCCAGCGGCGCGGGAGGGCCAGGAGCGAAGCGACTCGATGGGCTCGCCCGCGGAGCGGGGAGTGTGACCGGCCTGCTGGTCACCGGCACGTCGTCGGACGCCGGCAAGAGCGTCGTCGTCGCGGGACTGTGCCGCTGGCTGGCCAGGCAGGGCGTGCGGGTGGCGCCGTTCAAGGCGCAGAACATGTCCAACAACTCGGTCGTCACCGCGGACGGCGGCGAGATTGGCCGCGCCCAGGCCATGCAGGCGGCCGCCGCCGGTCTGGCGCCGAGCGTGCGGTTCAACCCGGTGCTGCTCAAACCGGGCGGCGACCGGACGTCGCAGGTGGTGGTGCTGGGGCAGGCGGTCGGCGAGGTGAGCGCGCTGTCCTACCGGTCGCGCAAGGCGGCCCTGCTGGACGTCGTGCTGGACACGCTGGCCGGGCTGCGGGCCGAGTACGACGTGGTGGTGTGCGAGGGCGCCGGTTCGCCGGCCGAGATCAACCTGCGTGCCGACGACATCGCCAACCTGGGGCTGGCCAGGGCCGCCGGGCTGCCGGTGGTGGTGGTCGGCGACATCGACCGGGGCGGCGTGTTCGCCCACCTGTTCGGCACGGTGGCGCTGCTGTCCGCGGAGGACCAGCGGCTGGTCGCCGGGTTCGTGGTCAACAAGTTCCGTGGCGATCCGGCGCTGCTGGAGCCTGGCCTGCGGCAGTTGACGAGCCTGACCGGCCGGCCGGTGTTCGGTGTGCTGCCGTGGGACGAGCGGTTGTGGCTGGACGCGGAGGACTCGCTGTCGTATCCGGTCGACGGCGTGGTCGGCCGGCCCGCCCTGCCGGTGGGGGACGCCTGGCTGCGGGTGGGTGTGGTGCGGCTGCCCAGGATCTCCAACGCGACGGACGTCGAGGCGCTGGCGGTGGAGCCGGGGGTCAGCGTGCGGCTGGTCAGCTCGCCGGTCGGACTGTCCGATGTGGACCTTGTGGTGCTGCCTGGTTCCAAGGCGACGGTGGCCGACCTGGCCTGGCTGCGGCACACCGGCCTGGCCGACGCCGTGCTGGCGCACCACGCCGCCGGGCGGCCGGTGCTGGGCATCTGCGGTGGCTTCCAGATGCTGGCCCGCACGCTGGTGGACGAGGTCGAGTCGGGTGCCGGCACGGTCGCCGGGCTCGGGCTGCTGGACGTGGACATCGAGTTCCGGCCGCGCAAGACACTGGCCAACCCGACCGGCACCGCGTTCGGTGCGCCCGCCGCCGGTTACGAGATCCACCACGGGGTGGTGGCACGCCGGCCGGCCGGGCTCGCCGGGCTGGTGACCACGGCCGACGGTGAGCCAGAGGGCGCGCTGGCCGGTCCGGTGGCCGGGACGCACTGGCACGGCCTGCTGGAGAACGACGACGTCCGCCGTGCGCTGCTGCGGTGGGCGGCCGCGACGGCCGGCCGGTCGGGCTTCCGGCCGTCGCTCGATGTGTCGTTCGCCACACTGCGGGCGGCGCAGTGGGACCGGCTCGGCGACCTGGTGGCCGAGCATCTGGACACGGCGGCGCTGTGTTCGCTGATCGCGAAGGGCGCGCCGCCGGACCTGCCGGTGCTGCCGCCCGGCCCGCCTAACTGAGCTGCTCGGCCAGGAAGCGGCCGGCTTCGGTGGCGGCGCGGTCCGGGTTCCGATCCCGGATGGCGGCGAGCAGGTCGCCGTGGCCGATGCGCCAGGCCGGGTCGTCGTGGCCGGCGGTGGCCGCCAGGCTGGCCCGGATCACCTCGGTCATGCCCAGGTACAGCTCGGTCAGCAGGCTGTTGCCGCAGCAGCGAACCACCTCGCGGTGGAACCGGGCGTCCGCGTCCACCGCGTCGACCCAACGCTCGTCGTTGACCGCGGCGTCCCGGTCGGCCAGGGACGCCGCCAGGGTCGCCACGTCGTCGTCGGTGCGGTGGGCGGCGGCCAGGCGCGCCGCCTCCACCTCCAGCAGCAGCCGCACCTGGCGGACCTCGCGCAACTCCTCGCCACACAGCCGGCGCAGCGCACCGGAGATCTCACTGGTCGCCCGGACGAACGTGCCGTCGCCCTGCCGGACCTCCAGCAGGCCGGCGTGGGCCAGCGCCCGCACCGCCTCGCGCACCGTGTTCCGGCCGACGCCCAGCGCGCTGACCAGCTCCGGCTCCGGGGGAATCCGCTGGTTGACGGGCCAGTCGCCGGTCCGGATGGCCTGCCGCATCTGTTCGATCACCTGGTCCACGAGTCCGGTGCGCCGGGGTGCGGTCAACGCCATACCCACATCCTCTCATCCGAACATCCCATGTCTGTCATAGTAGAGGCATGCCGACGAAGACCGCCGTGCCCGCCGTGGTCCGGGACCACAAGGCCGCCCTGTCCACCGTGCTGCTGCTGGCCGCGATCCTCCTGGTCGCGGCCAACCTGCGGCCGGCGGTCACCAGCCTCGGCTCGGTCCTGGACGAGGTCCGCACGTCGCTGCACATGTCGCCGGCGTGGGCGAGCGTGCTGACCGCGCTGCCCGGCCTGTGCTTCGGGCTGGCCGGTTTCCTCGCGGCCGGCGCCGCCCGCCGGCTCGGCCTGGCCGGCGCGATCGGCGCGTCGATGGTGCTGGTCACGGTCGGCGTGCTGGTCAGGGTGCTGGACGGACCCGACGTCGTCCTCGTCGGCACGCTGGTGGCCTGCGCCGGCATCGCGGTGTGCAACGTCCTGCTCCCGGTCGTGG
>DATEPR010000211.1:0-3547 GCA_035273045.1 Pseudonocardiaceae bacterium
CGGTCGTCGCTGGCCACGCAGTCCTCGACCACGACGACGTAGTAGTCGTTGAACAGGGCGTCCCGTGCGGTGGACTCGACGCAGCCCTCCGTGGTACATCCGGTGACGACGACGGTCTTGACGCCGTTGCTGCGCAACAGCAGGTCGAGGTTGGTGCCCCAGAATCCGCTGGACCGCCATTTCGGCACGACCAGCTCGCCGGGCAGCGGCCGGAGTTCGGCGACGAACTCGTGTCCCGCCGTGCCCAGTTCGGTGTACCGCAACGGCGGGCCGCCGGCCCGCGCCGACTCGTGCATCCGGAGGTTGAACCGCAACTGCGCAGGGGAGTCGCTCATCCGGCCCGGCAACGCCGTCATCTGGATGTGCACGACCAGAATTCGCCGGTCGCGGGCGGCCGCCAGCAGCCGGGCCAGCCGCGGCAGCATCGGCGGATACATGCTGGTGTCGATCCCGAGGCGAGCGAACAGGCCCTGCTCGTCGACGAAGTCCCGCTGCATGTCCACCAGGAGCAGGGCCGTGTGAGCCGGGTCGGCTAACTCGGCCAGTTCGGTGAACACCTGCTTGCCCTCGATTTCGATCAACGATCCGCTCCGCTCGGGGGTAGTTCAGCCCAGTGTCCTCAGGTAAAATAACATATTAAGTGCTGAACTGTGATCTATCAGTTTGTCTCACTGGAGGCGCCCGTGTCGGACCCGCCCGAACTCGTCCTGCGCAACGGTGTCGCCCTGATCGGCCCGGAGCTCGACGAGCATCCATTTCGGACGTTGACCCTGGCCGGCGACACGATCGGCGAGTTCGACGCCGCGGGCGCGGACGGTGGTGTGGACCTCGGCGGCGCGTACCTGGTGCCCGGACTGGTGGATTGCCACGTGCACTTCGACCTGGCCGCCCACCCGATGCCCTACCGGCACTGGGAACGCAGCGGCTTCGTGCGCTCGGTCACCTGCCTGCACAACGGTTTGCTCGCCCTGCGGGCCGGCATCACGTCGGTGCGCGACCTCGGCTCGGTCGACCATCTGGTGCTGGAGTACGGCAGGCACGTGCGGGCTGGTGCGGTCACCGGCCCGAGGGTCGCGGCCGCCGGCCGGCCGCTCACGCCCCCGGGTGGCCACGCCGCCCGGTGGGCGCTGGTCGCCGACGGACCGGACGAAGTCCGCGCCGCCGCGCGGGAGCAACTCGCCGCGGGCGCACCGGTGGTCAAGCTGATGGCCACCGGCGGCATCTCCACGCCCGGCGACCCGGCCGCCCAGGGCCTCGGCCAGGCCGAGATGACCGCGGCGGTCGAGGAAGCGCACCGGCACGGGGCCAGCGTCGCCGCGCACGCGCACAACCCCGCCGGGATCATCGCCGCGCTGCGCGCCGGGGTGGACACCATCGAACACGGCGCGTTCCTCGACGACGAGTCGACCGAGCTGCTGGTCGGCACCGGCCGGACGCTGGTGCCGACGGTGAGCGCCCTGAACCCGATCGCGCCGGGCCTGGGCATCCCGGAGGACACCGTGGCGAAGAGCCTCGCCGCCCGGGACACGTTCCGCGCCAGCGTGGCCCGCGCGGTGCGGGCGGGCGTGCACATCGTCGCCGGCACCGACGCCGGCACGGCGCTCAACCCGATCGGCGGCCTGATCGACGAACTCGGCCTGTACCGGGCCGCCGGCATGACCGACTTCGACGCGCTGCGGTCGGCAACGGTCAGCGCAGGCCCGCTGCTCGGCGAGCGGGTCGGGGTGATCGCCCGCGGCTACCGGGCCGACCTGGTCGCCGTCGAGTCCGATCCCCGGTCCGACATCGCGGCGCTGCGCAAGCCGATGAGGGTCTTCGCCCGCGGCCGGGCGCTGGACCCGGCCTGGCTGGACGACACGCTCGCCGAATACGTAGGAGTGCTGGATGACAGATGACAGTGAAGGCAGTCGCTTCGCTCCTCGGCCTCCCGCGCCGCTGGCGCGCCAGGCCGTCATCGACATGCACATGCACATCGACGACGTGCCGGCACTGGGTTGGGAGCTGTCCCCACAGACCTGCGTGCGGAGCATGGACGAGGCAGGCGTGGACAGTGCGGTCGTGATGACGATCGCCGACCTGCCCGGCCCCAACCCGAGGGCGATGGAGATGATCGCCGAGTCCTGCGAGGAGTTCGCCGGGCGGCTGTACGGTTTCGTCCGGCTCAACCCGAACGCCCAGGACGCGGCCGGCCGGCTGTTGCAGCGGGCGGTGACGAAGTTCGGGTTCCGCGGGCTCAAGCTGCACCCGGTGTCCACTTTGGCCCATCCGGGAGCGGCGCCGACCATCGCCCTGATCCGCCGGGCGGGCGAACTCGGGGTGCCGACGCTGTTCCACTGCGGTGACGAGCCGCTGACCACCCCGACGTCGATCGCGCCCGCGGCGGCCGCCTGCCCCGACTCGACCATCATCCTCGGCCACATGGGCGGGTACTTCCACGTCGACGAGGCGATCGACGTCGCCGAGCGGTACGGGAACATCGTCCTGGAGACGTCCGCGATGCCCTACCCGGACAAGATCCGGGAGGCGGTCGCCCGGATCGGCGCCGACCGGGTGATCTTCGGCAGCGACGGGCCGGTCAGCTCGCCCGCGCTGGAACGGCAGAAGGTGACCATCGCCGGCCTGACCAGCGAACAGGCCGATCTCGTCCTGGGCGGCAACGCGATGCGCCTGCTGGGGGTGTCCGCATGACCGTCGACGCACTGTCCTTCCTCGGCACCTCCCGGTTCGGCTACCGGCGGGAGCCGGCCGAACTGCTGGAAACCCTGACCGCGGAAGGCATCGAGCGGGCCGTCGTCGCGCCGATGCACCCACGGGACGGCGACCTGGGCGCGGCCAACCGGGAGTTGACCGCGTTCGTCCGCGACCACGCCGACCGGCTCACCGCCGTCGCCAGGATCGACCCGTGGGACGGCGACGACGCGATCGCCCAGCTGACCGAGGCGGTCACCGAAGGCGGCGCCAGGGGCGTCTTCCTGCACCCGGACGAGGAGAACTTCCAGATCAACGACACCCGCTGGCGGCCGATCGCCGCGCGGGCGAACCAACTCGGCGTGCCCGTGCTGGTCGCCACCGGCCACCACTGCCGGTCCGAAGCCGGCCAGGTGGCGGTCTTCGCCGAATGGTGCCCGGACGTCCCGGTGATCATGACGAACGGCGGCCAGCTGAACATCTCCGGCCTGGGCCAGGTGGACGCCGAACTCGCGCTCGGGCTGCCCAACGTGCACATCCTCACCAGCGGTGTGTACCGGGACGACTTCCTGGAACGGACAGTGCGGAACTTCGGTGCGGAACGGGTGTTGTTCGCGAGCTTCGCGCCGCGGTTCGACGTCGGCTACGAGCACCGGCGGGTGCACCAGGTGCACCTGACCGCCGCCGAACGGGCACTCCTGCTGTCCGGCAACGCGCGGCGGCTGTTCGGGAGTGCCTGGTGAGCGGGGCGCTGGCCGGCCGGACCGCGCTGGTCACCGGGGCGGCGAGCGGGATCGGCGCCGCGATCGCCGAGGCGTACGCGGCGGCCGGTGCCCGGTTGTGCCTGGTGGACCGCGCC
>DATEPR010000212.1:0-7052 GCA_035273045.1 Pseudonocardiaceae bacterium
TGCGCGCGCACCCCTGCCACGGCTGCGAGCACCGCGAGGACCACGCCAGGTGGGCCGAGCGGCACCACCGGCTGGCCGCCGAGAACGACCAGCTCAAGCAGCGGATGGCCGCCACGACCCACTCCCTGGCCAGGTCGTTCGACCGGATCCGGGCGCTGCTCGGCGAACGCGGCTACCTCACCCGGGGCGCCGACCAGGACGTCACCGAGCACGGCCGCCGGCTGGCCCGGCTGTACAGCGAGTCCGACCTGTTGGCCGCCGAGTGCCTGCGCGACGGCGTGTGGCGCGGCCTGGCACCGGCTGAACTGGCGGCCGTGGTGTCCGCGCTGGTCTACGAGGCCCGCCGGGACGGTCCGGCCGAGACCAGGGTGCCGGCCGGCCCGATCGGTGACGCGCTCGCCGCGACCGCCCGGCTGTGGGCGGCGATCGAGGAGGACGAGCGCCGGCACCGCCTGGAGACCACCCGTGAGCCGGACGCCGGTTTCGCCTGGCCGGTCTACCGTTGGGCGCGTGGCGAACCGTTGGAGCGGGTGCTCACCGCGGCCGAGGCGAACGGCCAGGAACTGCTCGCCGGCGACTTCGTGCGCTGGTGCCGGCAGGTCATCGACCTGTTGGAGCAGATCCGGGACGTGATGCGCGGTGACGACCCGGTGGGCGCCGTCGCCGGCCGGGCGGCGGCCGCGATCCGCCGGGGTGTGGTGGCGATGGGCACGGTGTGACGGTGCGGCCGATTCGTTGGTCGGCTGGGTGGGGAAACCTGGTAGACCTGTGGTTTGATCCCCGCGAGGGGACGGTTCGGCGCGCCGGGCCGGCTCGACGGTGACGCAGGACGGCGGCTGGACGACGGTGGCCGATCCCGATTTCGGAGGCGAACGATGAGCAGCCCCTACGGCCCGCCTGGGGGACCCGATCCGCAGCAGGGCGGCTGGGGCCAGCAGCCCGGTTACGGCGGCCAGTACCCGAATCCGCACTCCGGTGGGTTCCCCGCGCAGCAGGGCGGCTACGGGCAGCCGGCGCCGGGCCAGGGCGGTTGGCCGGGGCAGCAGCAGCCCCAACCGGGTTACGGTCAGCAGCCGGTGCCGGGTTACGGCCAGCAGCCGCAGTACCCGGGCTACGGTCAGCCCGACCAGCCGCAGTACCCCGGATACGGCCAGCAGCAGGCCACCCAGCAGTACCCGGGCTACGGCCAACAGCAGCAGCAACAACAGCAGCAGTATCCGGGCTACCAGCCGGGTTTCGGCGGTGACCCGGCCACGCCGCACCGGCGCACCGGGCTGATCTGGTCGATCGTGGTCGCGGTCGTGGTGATCGCGGCCGCCGTCGCGGTGCTCGGCTTCGTGTGGCCGGGTTGGTTCAACACCAAGGTGTTGGACACCGCGTCGCTGGAGAACGGCGTGAAGACCGTGCTGCAGAACGACTACAAGATCAACGTGGGCAGCGTGAACTGCCCGTCCGATCCCGAGGTGTCGGTCGGCAAGGTCTACCAGTGCCACGTCACCGTCGGCGGCCAGCAGAAGGAGGTCGACGTGACGATCAAGAACACCGACGGCCTCTACGAGGTGTCGCAACCCAAGTAGGCACCCCGCCGCCTGCGGGCCGCCGAAATGCGGTCGGCAGGCGGCGCTTCGGTGCGACACGATGCGCGTATGACTGACGTGCCAACCCCGGCCGAGATCCGGCTGCTCGGTCCCGGCGAGTTCCGTGCCGCGAACACCCTGTTCCGTGGCAGCCTGCACCACCCGCCCGCCACCGACGAGGCGTGGGCGCTGCGTGGCGTCTCGTACGAGGAGGGCAGGGTCTACGGCGCCTACCGCGACGACACGCTGGTCGGCACCGCCCTGTCGTATTCCGGCGAGCTGTGCGTGCCCGGCGGCGCGCTGGTGCCGATGGCGATGGTGACCGCGGTCGGCGTGCGCGCCGACCACACCCGGCGGGGCGTGCTGACCCAGCTGATGCGTGCCCAGCTCAGTGGACTGGCCGATCCGGTGGCGACGCTGCGGGCCAGTGAGAGCGCCATCTACGGCCGGTTCGGCTACGGCGTCGCCACCCGCGTCCGGACCGTCGTGGTGAACCGGCGGCGGGCCGTGCCGCGGGCCAGCGCGCCGGACGGCGGCTCGGTGCGGCTGCTGCGCCTGGACGAGGCCCACGACCTGCTGCCGGCGCTGTACGACCGGGTGAGCATCCGCCGGCCCGGCTGGACGTCCCGGCCGATGGGCTGGTGGAACGCGACGCGGACGTGGGCCGCGGAACGCGATGTGCACTCGATGGTCGCCGTGCACTCCGGTCCGGACGGGGACGACGGCTTCGCCGCCTACGCCGTCGAACGCAAGGACGACCAGACCGTCCTTGCGGTGCACGACTTCTTCTACGACCGGGCGGAGGTGTGGGCCGCGCTGTGGCGGTTCCTGCTCACCGTGGACCTGGTGGACCGGGTGCGCTGCGACTTCCGCCCGCTGGACGAACCGGTCGAGGAGTTGATGGTCGACCGCGGCCAGGTGGAGACCACCCAGGTCGGGGACGAGACGTGGCTGCGGCTGGTCGACGTGCCCGCGGCGCTGGCCGCCCGGCAGTTCGGCGAACTGGCACCGGGCGCGGGTTCGGTGGTGGTGGAGGTGCGGGATCCGTTCCTGCCGGCCAATTCCGGCCGCTACCTGCTCGGTGACGGCCCGGCCCGGCAGGTGGCCGAGCCGCCGGCGCTGACCATGGACGTGGACGTGCTCGCCCAGCTGTACCTGGGTGCCATCGCACCGTCGGTGCTGGCCGACGCCGGCCGGATCGGCGTGGTGAAGGCGGACGCGCTGCCCGTCGCCGACCGCCTGTTCGCCGTGTCCGGTGCGCCGTGGTGCGGCACGTTCTTCTAGATCGTGTTCCGGGCGTGCCGCCGGCGCGGATCAGCGGTACGCCGGGTTGGTGGCCATCGCCTCGGTGAGCCGCTTCACCGACGACTCCAGGCCCCACCGGTGGGCCAGCTCGTCCAGGTCCGCCTGGTGCTTCGGCGCGCCGGGCACGGCATCGTCCGTTGTGGACATCATGACGTCGGCGTCGGTGGCCACGCGCACCACGGTCGGGGCCACCGCCAGATAGTCGGCCGCCGCCACCAGTTTCGCGGTGACCGTGCCGGACAAGCGGCCCTCGCCGGCCGCGGTCAGCAGGCCGTGCAGCGAGCCGTACTCGGTGATCAGCTTCGCCGCCGTCTTCTCGCCGATCCCTGGCACGCCGGGCAGCCCGTCGGACGGGTCGCCGCGCAGCGTCGCCATGTCGGCGTAGCCGGGGCCGGTGTCGACGACCGGCAGGCCGTAGCGGGCGGCCAGTTCGGCCGGTCCGAGCACCTCGGCCTTGGCCCAGCCCTTGCCGACGTACACCACCCGCACCGGGCACGGCTCGTCCCGCACCACCTGGAACAGGTCGCGGTCGCCGGTGACCACCTCGACCGGGCAGTCGGTCTCCAGCGCGGTGAGCGTGCCGATCACGTCGTCCGCCTCGTAACCGTCGGCCTCTGCGGTGGCGATGCCGGCCGCGGCCAGCAGGTCGAGGATGATCGGCACCTGCGGGGTCAGTGTGTCCGGAATCTCCTCGATGTTGTTGGCCTCGTCGGCCAGCCGGTGCGCCTTGTAGCTGGGCAGCAGCTCGACCCGGAACGCCGGCCGCCAGTCCGCGTCCAGGCACGCCACCAGCCGGGCCGGACCCCGGTCGGTGATGATCCTGGCCACGGTGTCCAGGAAGCCCCTGGCCGCGTTGACCGGCGTGCCGTCCGGTGCGGTGATCGACTCCGGCAGGGCGAAGTACGACCGGAAGTACAGGCTGGCCGAGTCCATCAGGACCAAGGGAGGATTCACCCGGCCAGCGTGCCACCACCGCCGAATGGCGCGCGAGCGCGGCGCGCCGTCCGGATAGGCTCCGGCCATGTCGAGTCATCTGCCGGACACCGGCTCGCTGTCGGCCAGGATCACCAGGGCGCGGGAGGCGGCGGCCGCCGCCGGGGTGGGTGCGCTGTTCGTGGCACCGGGATCGGATCTCCGCTACCTGCTGGGCGTGGCCGGCGGGTCGTTCGAGCGGCTGACCTGTCTGGTGCTGCCCGCCGCCGATCTCGCGGTCGAGCCGACGCTGGTGGTGCCCGCGCTGGAGCGACCCGGTTACGACCACGTGCCCACCGACGAGCTCGGCGTCGGCGTGGCCACCTGGGTGGATGGCGACGACCCGTTCCGGTTGGCGTTCCACGCGCTGGGCCGCCGGCCGGGCCGGGTCGCCGTGACCGACATGATGCCCGCGCTGCACGTGCTTGGCCTGCGCCGCGAGGCACCGGACGCCGAGCAGTCGCTGGCCGGGCCGGTGCTGCGCGAGCTGCGGATGCGCAAGGACGACGTCGAGGTGGCGGCGCTGCGCCGGGCCGGTGAGGCGATCGACCGGGTGCACGCCAGCATGGGCGAGTGGCTGCGGGCCGGGCGGACCGAGGCCGAGGTCGCCGCCGACATCGCCGCCGCGATCGTCGCCGAGGGGCACGAGCTGGCCGGGTTCGTCATCGTCGGCTCCGGCCCGAACGGGGCCAGCCCGCACCACGACGTGTCGGACCGGGTGATCGAGCGCGGTGACGTGGTGGTCGTGGACATCGGCGGCCCGGTCGCCGAGGGCTACAACTCCGACTCGACCCGCACCTATGTGCTCGGCGAGCCGCGCGACGCCGACGTGGCCGCCACCTACACCGTGTTGCAGCGGGCGCAGCAGGCCGCGGTGGACGTGGTGCGGCCAGGCGTGACGGCCGCGACGGTGGACGCGACCGCGCGCCGGATCATCGAGGACGCCGGGTTCGGCGAGCGGTTCATCCACCGCACCGGCCACGGCATCGGCCTGGACGTGCACGAGGAGCCCTACATCATCGCCGGCAACGAACTGCCGCTGGAACCGGGCATGGCGTTCAGCGTCGAGCCCGGCATCTACCTGCCCGGCCGCTGGGGCGCCCGGATCGAGGACATCGTGGTCGTGACCGACCACGGCGTCGCGTCCCTGAACAACCGACCACACGAGCTGGTCGCCCTGTGACGTCGCCGCTGGAACCGATCGACCGCGCGATCCTGCGCGAACTCGTCGCCGACGGGCGCAAGACGCTGACCGACCTGGCCGAACGGGTCGGGCTGAGCGTGTCCGCCGTGCACCAGCGGGTCCGGCGGCTGGAGCAGCGGGGCGCGGTCCGCGGCTACGCCGCCAAGCTCGACCTGGAGCAGCTCGGCCTGCCGCTGACCGCGCTGATCTCGCTCACCCCGATCGACCCGGCGGCCCCGGACGACTACCCGACCCGACTACAGCACCTGGCGGGGATCGAGGCGTGCTATTCGGTGGCGGGTGACGAGTCGTATGTGCTACTCGTCCGGGTGGCCAGCCCCGCCGCGCTGGAGGAACTGCTGCGCCAGATCCGCGAGGCGGCCAACGTGTCGACCCGGACGACGGTGGTCCTGTCCACGCCGTTCGAGGGCCGGCCACCAGCGATCTGATCAGTGATGGGGAGGGACAGATGTCACGTGCCGGGGAACTGGTCGAGATCACCACGCCAGGAGAACTGACCGAGCTGATCGGCGAGCCGGTCCGCCGGGTGGCGGAGAAGGTGCGGACGTCACTGCACGAGGTGGACCGGGCGTGGCTGGCGCGGTCACCGTTCTGCCTGCTCGCCACGTCCGACGGTGCCGGTTCGTGTGACGTGTCGCCGAAGGGTGATCCGCCGGGGTTCACGCTGGTGCTGGACGACAGCACGATCGTGGTGCCGGACCGGCCGGGCAACCGGCGGGCGGACGGTTTCCGGAACGTGTTGAGCAATCCGCATGTCGGGTTGATCTACCTGGTGCCGGGTCGGGGCGACACGTTGCGGATCAACGGCCGGGCGCGGTTGGTGCGGGACGCGCCGTTCTTCGACCGGTTGGTGGTCAAGGGACACCGGCCGACGCTGGCGTTGCTGGTGGAGATCGAGGAGGTCTTCTACCACTGCTCGAAGGCGTTCCTGCGGTCGCGGTTGTGGCAGCCGGAGTCGTGGGAGCCGGACGCGGTGCCGTCGCGACCGGTGATCGCGAAGGCGGTGGAACGGCCGGAGGACGACCTGGCCGAGTTGGAGCGGTACTACGGGCCGGGTTACGGCGAGCGGTTGTACGGCTAGTCAGGCGGTGCGGTCGGTCGCGGGGTCGAGTCGGGTGATGTCGACGCCGAGGCGCGCGAGTGGTTGTTCGGCCGACGGGTTGATGTGGACGGCGCGGTCGCGGTCGCGGTGCAGCCAGCCGGTGTCGACGGCGTGGGCGAGCAGTGCGGTGGGGACGGTGCCGGAGAGGTGTTCGCGGCGTTCGGTCCAGTCGAGGCATTCCTTGAGTGACGGGCGCCGGCGGTCGGTGGGGAGGGTGACGCCGAGGTCGGTGAGGGTGTGGCGGCCGGCGGGCGTGAGGACGAGCCCGTCAGTGCGGTCGACGAGGCCGGTGTCGATCATGCCGTCGCGGAGTGCGACGCCGAGCCGGCCGGCGAGGTGGTCGTAGCAGGTGCGGGCGATGGCGAGGCGGCGGGCGCGGAGTGAGGAGCGCAGGGTGCGGGGTGGGGTGTGGGTGGCGTGTTCGGAGAGGCGTTCCACGAGTTCGGCGACGCGGGGGCTGGCGAGGCGGACGTAGTGGTGGCGGCCCTGGCGGAGGGTGGTGACGAAGCCGGCGGTGGTGAGCCTGCGAATGTGTTCGCTGGCGGTGGAGGGGCGGATGCCGGCGGTGGTGGCGAGTTCGCCGGCGGTCCAGGCGCGGCCGTCGAGCAGGGCGAGGCACATGGTGGCGCGGCTGGGGTCGGCGAGGACGGCCGCTACGTCGGCGAGCTGGATGGTCTCCACGGGTTCAGGGTAGGTCGGGGTCGTTTCGGTGGTGGCCGCGATGTCGACAAGCGGGGCGCGCTCTCCGTATAGTGCACCGGGGCGCTCGCCCCGGATAGGCTCACAGGGGAGTGATCATGGCGCGAACCGCGGTGGAGATCGTGGAGTTGATCCGGCAGCGGCTCAAGGCGGCCGACATGTCCGGGTTCGCCGACCTGTTCGCCGAGGACGG
>DATEPR010000213.1:0-2590 GCA_035273045.1 Pseudonocardiaceae bacterium
CGGCTCAGGCAAGGTGCATGAGCTCGCCGGCATCGTCGCGTCCGCCGGTGCCGACACCGTCATCTGCGACGGCGAGCTGTCCCCGGGCCAGCTGCGCCAACTGGAAGGCGCGCTGCGGGTCAAGGTGATCGACCGGACCGCGCTGATCCTGGACATCTTCGCCCAGCACGCCAGTTCCAAGGAGGGCAAGGCCCAGGTCGAACTGGCCCAGCTGTCGTACCTGCTGCCGCGGCTGCGCGGCTGGGGTGACGCGCTGTCCCGGCAGGCCGGTGGCCGGGCCGGTGGCGGCAACGGCGGCGTCGGCCTGCGTGGTCCCGGTGAGACCAAGCTGGAGACCGACCGCAGGGGCATCAACCGCCGGATGGCCAAGCTGCGCCGCGAGATCTCCGGCATGGACCGGATCCGGGCGACCAAGCGCGGCCGCCGGGTGGCCAACCGGGTGCCCAGCGTCGCCATCGCCGGCTACACCAACGCCGGCAAGTCCAGCCTGCTCAACGCCATCACCGGCGCCGGCGTGCTGGTCGAGGACGCGCTGTTCGCCACCCTCGACCCCACCACCCGCCGCAGCCGGACCGCCGACGGCCTCACCTACACGCTGACCGACACCGTCGGCTTCGTCCGGCACCTGCCGCACCAGCTCGTCGAGGCGTTCCGCTCGACGCTGGAGGAGGTCGCCGACGCCGATCTCCTGCTGCATGTCGTCGACGCTGCCGACCCGATGCCGGAACGGCAGGTCTCGGCCGTGCGCGAGGTGCTGGCCGAGGTCGTCGACGAGCGCGGCGCGGCACTGCCCCCGGAGATCCTGGTGGTCAACAAGACCGACGCCGCCGACCACTTCACCCTGGCCCGGCTGCGCAACCTGCTGCCCGACGCGGTGTTCGTGTCCGCGCGCCTGGGCACCGGCATCACCGCGCTGCGCGAGCGGATCGCGGCCGGCCTGCCGCACCCGGCCGTCCCGGTCGACGTGCTCGTCCCGTACGCCAGGGCCGACCTGGTGGCCAGGGTGCACGCCGAGGGTGAGATCACCACGAAGGACCTCACCGAGCACGGCACCCGCCTGCGCGCCTGGGTGCACCCGGAGCTGGGGGCCGCGCTGGAGCGGTTCGTCACCAACGGCACCGGCCGGCAGTAGGCAGCCCGTCCGGGCGGAGCTACTGTGGGAGCCGGGAGAACCGCTGGCCGGGAGGACGCCGATGGGTGAGTTGAGCCCGTGGCACTGGATCATCGTGCTGCTGATCTTCGCGGTGCTGTTCGGCAGCAGGAAGCTGCCCGACGCGGCGCGGGGACTGGGCAGGTCACTGCGCATCTTCCGGGCCGAGATGCGGTCCGACGAAGGCGCCGCCGTCCCCACCGGTCCGGCTCCGGTCGAGGACGCGATCCCGCCGCAGGCGGTGCCGGAACCGCCTGCCGAGACCTGAGGCCGGTTTCTTCAGCGTTCTCCCAGCGTCGGCTCAGAGACGCCGCAGCACCGCGACGACGCGGCCCAGCACGGTGGCCTCGTCACCCGGGATCGGTTCGTACGCCTCGTTGTGCGGCATCAGCCAGACGTGGCCGTCGCGCCGCTTGAACGTCTTCACGGTGGCCTCGCCGTCGATCATGGCGGCCACGATGTCGCCGTTCTCCGCGGTGGGCTGCTGCCGCACCACCACCCAGTCGCCGTCGGTGATGGCGGCGTCGACCATCGAGTCGCCGACCACCTTCAGCAGGAACAGCGCACCCTCGCCGACGATCTCCTTCGGCAGCGGGAACACGCCCTCCACCGCCTCCTCGGCCAGGATCGGCCCACCGGCGGCGATCCGGCCGACCACCGGGACGTAGGCGGGCTGGGGCCGGCTGCCGGCCAGGTCGTCGGCGTCCACGTCCGGCGGCAGTACGCCGACCGCCCTCGGCCGGTTCGGGTCCCGGCGCAGGTAACCCTTGCGCTCCAACGCCCGCAACTGGTGCGCCACGGATGACGTGGACGTCAGCCCGACCGCCTCGCCGATCTCCCGCACGCTCGGCGGGTAGCCGAAGCGGTCCAGCCAGTCGCGGATGACCTCCAGAACGCGGCGCTGCCGCTCGGTGAGTCCGGGACCGTCCATGCTGTCCGCCGGGTCCGGGAACGGGCGGATGTCCGCGCCGGCGCCCGACTCGGCGGTGTCCGCGCCCCGGCCACCACCCCGCTCGGTGTTGGTGCGGGTGCCGGTGCTCCTGCGTGCCACTGTCGCCTCCGTCGGGATGGTCAGGTCTTTCGGTGTCCGCCGTGTCGCGATCTTCGCGTTCGAAAGTAGTCCGAACACCCGGCCAGATCAAACACCTGTTCGAAGGACACGCCGGGTGGTGCTCGATTTTGTCGGGGGTCGATGGTAGACATTCGCACAGCAGTTCGATCGAACACCCGTTCGATCATGATCAAGTCGCTGTGGCCCGCTGACCAGGGCGGATACGAGTGGAGGATGGTGTCGGATGGCGATTCTGTCGAACGTCAGGGGCAGCCTGACGGCCCGCTCGGCGGCGGTGCCCCGGCCGGCCCAGTTGCCTCCGGCGCGCCGGCGTGGCGTGTCGCATGCGGACGGTCGGCGGCCGGCCCGGTTGGTCGCCGCGACGGGTC